>JBCCMX010000020.1:0-22906 GCA_039026135.1 Pseudomonadota bacterium
CCGTCGCCCCAAACCGTCTTTCGCGCGTGGACCTTCTCCATACGCTGGCCGACATAAGTCTGTTGCCAGACGTTCTCGCAGACTTCCTTCGGTGTCAGCTGATCAATCATCGCCGCCGCGTCGCCAGCAAACTCGCCATAAGGGTGCTGCTTTTGATAGGAGGTGTAGGCCTCCAGCGTATTGATCTCGCTCGCCATCTGCCAGGCTGATCGATCCTGTTCACGGCGCAGACTGGCGGCCGATGGCTGCGGCGTGCGACTGCAATAGCCGCCAAGGCAATAATCGCCGTCAAAGTCCTCATAGAAAGCCGGGCGCTGTGTGTGATTGATTGTCTGCGCCAAAGCGCGCACCTCGCCGCGCGTCTCGCGCAGGATCTCGCGAAGCGGCCGGTTCTTGTCGCGCAGCTTTGGCAGCAGGACGCGGGTGAAAACCGAATATGGCGAGGTATCAGATGGCCCAAGCCGGTCCAGCGCGACCTGGCTATCGCCTGCCGCATAGACCACAAGCGTGCCCTCGCTCAGCGGGGTGCGAATAAGGCCGCGCCCGTAAATCGTCTTGCCATAGCTGTCGAACGGATAGTCGCGGCAAGCATCGATGATCGCAAATGTGATGTGTGCGCCGCGTGCACGTATCGCCGAAAGAACGCCGCTGGTCAGCGCTTTTGTCTGGTCTTTTAGCGCGTACTCCGAACTTTGCCGCGGCGCATCGGAAAACACGAGATAGTTTTCGACGCCGTCTGACCAGCCATGCCCGGAAAAAATGAAGGCCACCTCGTCACCCGGATTGACCGTATCGAGAAACCGGCCAAACGCCTCGGAAAATTGCAATCGCGTCGGGTTGTGCAGGGGCGTGACCCGAAAATTGAGCTCGTTTTCGAACAGGGTCGCATAGCCCTCAGCATCACCGATGGTCTTCTTCAGGTCCACAAGCTCAGCATAGTCTGACACGCCGACAATAAAGGCGCGCTTTTCGGCCCATGCTGGCGCGAGACCAAGAACCGCGCCGAGGATAAGGACGACCCACGTTCGCATCACACTCTCCACCTTAGCGACAGAGCGTAGGCGATATGGCCCGTTTGCTCAACTGGCGGAACCGATCTGTCCGTCGCCGAGCGCGAGACGCCAGATCGCCAGGCGGCGAAGCAATTTCAAAAAGTGTGACATTTATGCAATTGATAATCATTCGCATTTGCTTATAGAGGCGGCTGAGCAGACCAAAAAGGGACCTCAAACCAATGAAATCAATCAGTTCTAGTCTATTGGGTGCAACAGCCCTTTCGCTAACACTCACCGCACCTGTTGCACACGCCGAGGACGAGGCGCTGGTGCAGGACGAAATCGTCACTGTCGGGAAATACCTCTACACTGATCAGGTAAATGCGCTGAAATCGCCAACACCGATCATCGATGTGCCGCAAAGCCTGTCCATCATCACTGCAGACGAGATCGCGCAGCGCGGCTTCAACAGCATTGGGGACATCGTCAATTACACGCCCGGGGTGAATAACTCGCAAGGGGAAGGCCACCGCGACGCGATTGTTTTTCGCGGCGTGCGCTCAACGGCTGACTTCTTCATCGATGGTGTGCGCGATGATGTTCAGTATTATCGCCCGCTCTACAATCTGGAACAGGTTGAGATTCTGCGCGGCGCGAACGCGCTGACCTTTGGGCGCGGCGGGACAGGCGGCGTCTTGAACCGGGTGACCAAGAAGGGCGTCATCGGTGAAGAGTTTGTCGGCTATCAGGCCAGCGTTGACACGTTTGGCGGCTATAGCGCGCAGGCCGACTATAACACCTCACCGAATGACAAGGTCGCCTTCCGTGTGAACGGCATGTACGAGTATCTTGAGAATGATCGCGATTTCTATGATGGCGAACGGATTGGCATCAACCCGACCGCGAAATTTCAACTAAGCCCGGCGACAACGCTGGATGTGTCTTACGAATATATTGATCATGAACGCTTTATCGATCGCGGAATCCCCACAGGCACCAATGGCGAGCCAGTGGACGCGTTTCAGGATATCGTGTTTGGCGATCCTGATCTGAACATCAATGAGCTTGAAGCGCATATTCTACGCGCGTCTTTGCAGCACAGAATCTCTGACACGATGAAAGGCCGGGTCAGCGCGTCTTATGCTGACTATGACAAACTTTATCAGAATTTCTACGCGTCTTCCTTCGACCAGGCGGCCGATCCAACCCGCGTAGGCATTGATGGCTATGTCGATACCACCCAGCGTCAGAGCTTTACACTGACCGGTGATCTGATCAGCGAATTCCAGACCGGATCTCTTGGCCACACACTGATCACAGGCGTTGAGTATATAGACACGACGAACGATAATGACCGGTTCAATGCGTTCTGGTCTGACTCCATGGACGATGTGGAGTTCTTCACCATTCAGCAGCCGCTGGCATTTAGCGGCGGTGTCGGGACCAATTTCGACGGTGACCCCACAGTCAACGATTTCACGGCTGACTTAAACGACCGGACAGAAGCCGACATCGAAGTCATGTCATTTTATGTCCAGGACCAGATTGAAGTGAACCAGTATCTGGACATCGTGCTCGGCGCGCGCTTTGACAGCTTCGATTTCGATGTCGACGTCACCGACCCGGTCTTGTTTGACACGGGCACAGTGTCGATTGATCAAAGAAGCAGCAGCGATGAAGAGATCTCGCCCCGCGCGGGCCTGATTTTCAAGCCGCAGGAAAACATTTCCCTGTACGCGAGCTATAGCGAAACATTCCTGCCGCGGTCGGGCGAGCAATTTGCCAGCATTGACAGCGGAGACCCGTTCGACCCGGACGTGTTTGAAACCCAGGAAATCGGCGTCAAATGGGACTTTGCGCAGGGTCTGAGCTTTACCGCCGCCTATTTCCAGAACGAGCAGACTATCTCTCAACGCGATCAAATCACTGAGGAAGACTTCGAGGAGCGCGGCCTAGAGGTCGATGGTTTTGAAGCCCAGCTTCAGGGCCAGGTCACAGACAAGTTCTTCCTGACGGCGGGCTACAGCTATCTTGACGGCGAGACCGACAATGGCGCCGAAATCCCGCGCGAGCTGCCCGAAACCACGTTCTCAATCTGGGGCAGTTATGAAGTCACAGACAAGTTCGGGCTGGGTCTTGGTGCGACATATCAAGATGAGTCCTTCATCACAGATTTCGATATTGGCGACACTGATCCCCACCCCACCCTGCCGTCCTATACGCGCATTGATGCGGCGGCCTATTACGATGTGTCAGACCGTTTGCGGGTGCAGCTCAATATCGAGAACCTGACCGATGAGCTTTACTATCCAAACTCACACAGCACGCATCAGGCAACCGTGGGTGAGCCGCTGAATGCGCGCCTGACCGTTAGCGGTCGTTTCTAGGCAAAACCCTCTTATGAAAGCCGGCGGCGGAGATTAGCTCCGTCGCCGGTTTTTTATTGGCCGCGCTCCAACTCGCCGAAAAAGCCGATAATTTTGACAATCTTGCCGGCATCATTGACCTCGGTGACGTCGAAGCCGGGCATAAGCAGTTTCTCGCCCATATGGATCGCCCAGTGATAGCGGCAGAAATTATTCTGAACATCGACCGCGCTGGCGCGGGAATAGACCGCGCCGGGGATCGACTTCTTGACCTCGTGCGCCATGTCCAGAAAGGCCTGGCGACCCATTATGTTATGGTTCGGGTCGACAAAGTGGACATTGTGCTCCAGCGCCTGCTCGGTCAGCTGGCGCATGTCCTCAGCCGTCTCGGCATTCCAAACAGCCATCATCCTGTCGAGATTTTGCATATACGGTTCCATCGAATGGCTCCTTTCGTGTTGGTGTTCGACGCTAGGCCCGGCCTGGCGCTGAGAAGGGGTGGCCCGCGCTGAGCCCGCCGCAAACCGGCAGCGCCTGCCCATTCACATAAGCGCTGTCATCACTCGCCAGGAACAGGGCGGCGCCGGCAATTTCTTCCGGGTGGCCATAGCGCGCCATCGGATTGAGCTGGCCGATCTTGGCCTCGCTGCCGCGCTCGCGCGCGATATCAAACAACGGCTTTGTCATGCCGGTTTCAATTAGACCCGGACAAATGGCATTGACGCGCACGCCGGTGCCGTAAAGCTGATAAGAGAGTGTCTGGGCAAGGCTGACCACGCCGGCTTTGGAGGCTGAATAGGCGCTGTCGCCCGCATTGGAGCGCAGACCCGCCACCGAGGCCGTCATAATGATCGCACCTTTCCCGGCTTTGATCATATGCGGGGCGGCCTTCTGCGCCATCAGAAACGGCCCCAGCGTATTGATGCGCAGCGTGTTCATAAAGGCTTCGGCGGTGATGTCGGGCAGCATGGCGGTGCCGACAATACCGGCATTGGCAAAGGCCACATCAAGCCCGCCAAACGTTTCCACCGCCAGATCGACCAGCGCCTGAACATCCGCTTCGCTGCCGGCATCAGCTGCCTGGGTGACCAGCGCGCCGCCCGCATCTGCCTGTTCAGCGGTCTCTGCCAGCCCGCCCGCATCAATATCGGCGGCCACCACCATGGCGCCTTCGGCCACAAACAGTTTCGCACTGGCCCGGCCAATGCCGCTTGCCGCCCCTGTTACGATTGCCACACGTCCGTCTAGCCGCGCCATTGGTTTCTCCCGATCAAGCCTGTTGGCAATTGAGTTTAGGTGCGCGGCGGCCAAGCGCAATTATCACCTTAGGTCAAAGCCGGGATTTAATACCGGTGGCTGGCGCCAAAGCCCTTTGCGAGCTAGAGAGCGGCGATGAGCTTTTCAGCATCGATGATCACATTGTATCCGGACGCGTTTCCCGGCCCGCTTGGCGTTTCAATCCTCGACCGGGCGCGCCGCGCGGGCCTGTGGTCGCTGGAGACCGTTGATCTGCGTACGTTTGGGCTGGGAAAGCATCGCCAAGTGGATGACACGCCGGCCGGCGGCGGGGCAGGCCTGGTGCTGCGCCCGGATGTGGCCGCAGCGGCGATCGATAGTCTTGAGGCAGGCGGGCGGCCCCTGATCTACCCCTCGCCGCGGGGGATACCATTTCATCAGGCCATGGCGCAGGATTGGGCCCTCGGACCGGGCCTTATCATGCTGTGCGGGCGGTTTGAGGGGCTGGACGAGCGCGTCATTGAAGGACGCGGGCTGATTGAGGTTTCGCTTGGCGATTATGTGCTGGCTGGCGGCGAGGTCGCGGCCATGGCCATGCTGGAGGCCACATTGCGCCTGATCCCAGGCGTGGCGGGCAATGCCGCGTCTGTGGAGGATGAGAGTTTCAGCATGCCGGGACTTGAATATCCCCATTATACGCAGCCTCGAGAATGGGAGGGGCGCGGCACGCCGGATGTGCTGACCTCGGGCGACCACAAAAAGGTCGCAGAATGGCGCAAACAGCAGAGCCAGGCATTGACAAAAGCCCGCCGCCCCGATTTATACGCCGCTTCCCCAAACGGGCCAGATTTGCGAGCGTCGGAGACGGACGATGAACATGATTGAGCAGCTTGAAGCTGAAGAAGTTGCCCGCGTCACAGCTGGCAAGACCATTCCAGATTTTTCCCCTGGTGACACATTGTCAGTGAATGTGCGCATCAAGGAAGGCGACCGTGAGCGCGTTCAGCGCTACGAGGGCGTGTGTATTGCCCGCGCGGGCAAAGGCCTCAACGAGAACTTTACTGTGCGCAAGATCTCTTTCGGTGAAGGTGTTGAGCGGGTTTTCCCCGTCGTTTCTCCGATGATTGAGAGCATTGAAGTCAAGCGCAAGGGCCGCGTGCGCCGCGCCAAGCTCTATTATCTACGTGATCGCCGCGGTAAGTCGGCGCGGATTGCCGAGCGGACAACCGGCCACGGCATGGAAGTCACCGAGATCACCACATCCAAGACAGAATCACGCCGCCAGCGTAATGCGGCAAAAGTCGCCCGCCGCGAAGAGGCCGCCAAGGAGCGCGAAGCCGCTGCCAAGGCGAAAGCCAGCGAAGAAGCTGCTGCGGCCGCCGCTGCCGAGGCCGAAGCGGCCGCCGCAGACGCCGCGCCAGAGGGCGACGCTGAGGCGTAGACCCGGAAGAAACACCGCTTTGAAAGGCCCTGTGCAGCGATGCGCGGGGCTTTTGTTTTGGCAGCCTTTTGCGTCCGGCGCTGCGCTGCGACCTGCACCGCGTTTTAGTCCTGGGGGATCGCGCCGAAGCGGCCAGCCTGATAGGCCCGGATAATGTCATGCATATGCGCCTGGCTGTTGGCCACGAAAGGCCCATAGCGCACCAGCGTGTCTTCAATGGGCGGACCGCCGAAAACGATGAGATGCGCGCCCGTCTCACCGCCTGTCACGGTGAGCGAGGCAGTGGCGCTGGCCACCAGGGCAAGCTCGCCTTCCTGCACGGCCGGTTCGCCGGCCCTCAGGGATGCGGCGCCTGTCATCAGGTAGACGCCGTGATGATGATCAGGCCGAAGATCGAACGTATAGGCCGCGCCCGCATCCAGCCGGGCAGCAAGCAGGAGCGGATCGCTATGGGTTTCGAGCGGGCCGATCTCGCCCGCATGGGTGCCGGCAATCAGCGAGATCTGCACACCCGCCCCGGTTATAGCCGGAATATCGCTGACACGAAGATGGCGATAGTCAGGATCATCGTGTTTGTGGTCGCCCGGCATATTCAGCCATAGTTGAACGCCGTGAGAGCGCCCGCCATGCTGGAATATCTCTTCGGTCGGGCCCTCATCATGGACGATGCCTTTACCTGCGCGCATCCATTGAACCTCGCCCGGCCCGGTAATCGATAGATTGCCAAGACTGTCCTTGTGGCGCCCACCGCCCTCGAACAGGACCGTAATCGTTTCAAGACCGGCATGCGGATGGGTCGGCGCGCCCACCGCCTTCATTGGCGCAACGGTTCGCGGGCCGATATGATCAAGCAGGATGAACGGCCCCACCGCATGGAGGTTCGGCGTTGGGAACGGGCGGCGAACTTCAAAGCCCGCGCCTTCAAGCATGCGCTCGGCCGGCACGATCCTGTCGCTTTGCGTCATCTGCATTGATCTATCCTTCCTGTTGGATCGCCTTGGCTGCCGCGATGGATGGGGCTGGCCCTATGGCGCGGCGGTTTTCAGCTTGCTGCGAACATAGTTATGCCATGGGATGAATAACAGGGTTGCGACTTCGATCGTTGCCGCGACGGTCTGGCGCGGCGGGAACTCACCGGAAACATACATCGTGTAAAACCGCGACAAGCCGGCCAACGCGACGAGTGTGAACACAATTCGAAGGACAGGCCCGCATTGTTCGATATTGAAGGCCATCCACAGGCTCAGAAAGAAGACAGCGGTGAACCAGATCGCATAGACGCGGATCTGGGCGTCAAAATTGGTGTCGATGACCTCTGGCGACACAAAGAACTCCGCGCCATTTACGGCCACGGCGACCCCCGTCAGCAATGGGACAATATTAAAGACAACGAGTACAAGTTGGAAAACTGTTTTCATTCGCTCCTCCCCAGGGTGTGCGACATTTGCAACTTCTCAAGGACTAGCATGGAAGGCGGCGCGAGATAAGTACGGACGGGCGACAAGGCGCGGATGGTGGCTGTCAGTGGTGCATCTTGCCCTTCGCCCCCCTACATGCTGATAAGGCCGCAAATTGACTGAAGGTATTCTATGTCTGGACTGACGCTGTACGACAAGATCTGGAACGCGCATGTTGTGAGCGAAGATGCGGCAACAGGTGAAGCGCTGCTCTATATCGACCTGCACC
Source organism: Pseudomonadota bacterium (assembly GCA_039026135.1). Lineage (GTDB taxonomy): Bacteria > Pseudomonadota > Alphaproteobacteria > Caulobacterales > Hyphomonadaceae > Henriciella. The sequence continues at coordinate 7,725 of JBCCMX010000020.1, forward strand.
TGATCCATGAGGTGACGACACCGCAGGCCTTTGCCGGTCTGAAAGCGGCGGGGCGGGGCGTGCGCCGGCCCGATCTGACGCTAGCGGTGGCCGACCACAATACACCCACCGAAAACCAGGCTGCTGGTCTTGCGGGAGTTAAGGATGAGGCCGCGCGCAACCAGTTGCAGGCGCTGACGCGCAATGTCGCCGAGCATGGGATTGAGTTCTTTCCGATGGGCCATGTGAATAATGGTATTGTGCATGTTGTCGGCCCCGAGCAAGGACGCACACAGCCCGGCCTGACAATCGTCTGCGGCGACAGCCACACCTCGACCCATGGCGCCTTTGGCGCGCTGGCACATGGCATCGGCACCAGCGAGGTGGAGCACGTGCTGGCCACGCAGACACTGCGCGCGCGCAAGATGAAGAATATGGCTGTGGAGGTCTCTGGCACATTGCAAGACGGTGTGACGGCCAAGGATCTTGCCTTGCACCTGATCTCCGTGATCGGCACAGCGGGTGGAACGGGATATGTGATGGAGTATCGCGGCGAGGCCATCCGCGCGCTCTCCATGGAAGGGCGGATGACGCTGTGCAACCTCTCGATTGAGGGCGGGGCGCGCGCCGGACTGATCGCGCCGGACGAGACCACGTTCAGCTATATGAAAGGTCGCCCCGCCGCGCCGAAAGCGGGCGCCTGGGAGGTTGCCCAGCGCTATTGGGAAACGCTGCAGTCCGATGATGATGCCGTATGGGACGAGGTGATCCGCATTGACGGGCCCAGCGTGGAACCAACCGTGACCTGGGGAACCAGCCCTGAGCAGGCCGCGCCATTATCCGCAACTGTGCCCGATCCGGCGGCCATGAGCGACCCGGTCAAGAAGGCCGCCGCCGAACGCGCGCTCGATTATATGGCACTTGAGCCCGGCCAGAAGATTGCCGGCACGCCTGTACAACGTGTCTTTATCGGCTCATGCACCAATTCACGGATTGAAGATTTGCGCGCCGCGGCGAAAATCGCCAATGGCGCGAAAGTTGCCGAAGGTGTTCGCGCTATGGTTGTGCCCGGATCGGGCCTTGTGCGCGCGCAGGCCGAAGATGAGGGCCTCGATGAGATCTTCAAGGCGGCCGGCTTTGAGTGGCGTGAACCGGGCTGTTCCATGTGCCTTGGCATGAACCCGGATATTCTAAGCCCCGGTGAACGCTGCGCCTCTACGTCCAACCGCAATTTCGAAGGCCGCCAGGGACGCGGCGGGCGCACCCATTTGATGAGCCCGGCGCTGGCGGCGCGCGCGGCGGTGACCGGGGTGATCGGATAAGCGCCGGATACAATGATCACGGGCCTCGATCATATCGTCCTGCTGTGCCCGGACATTGAGGCCGGTATCACAGACTATACCACTTTGCTGGGCCGTGCGCCGGACTGGCGGGCCTCAGGCGATGGCGCGGCAACTGCGGTCTTTGCCATGGACGAGACGGCGCTGGAGCTGATGGCGCCAGAGGGTGCGGGCGAAACAGCCGATAAGCTACGCGCGTTGACGGTAAATGGCGCCAGACTGACAACCCTTGTCTATCGCAGCGATGATCTGGTGAGCGATCATGCCCGCCTCGCCGCAGCGGGCCTGCAGCCGGGCGAGATCACCGCTGGCGGCAGTGTCGATGCAAAGACCGGCGCGCAGCGATCCTGGCAGCGCCTGCGTTTGCCCGACGCGCAGATGCATGGGATCAAGACGTTTCTCCTCGCCCCGCACGGACCCGGCCTGCAGCCTGGCACCACCGGCCCGGAGATGATCACCCGGCTTGATACGGTGACGCTGATGACCGGGGCGCCAGAACGCACCCAATCACTTTACGAAGGCGAGATCGGCCTGCGCCTCGCGCTTAGCCGAACCTTTGACAAGACCAGTATCCAATTCTTCAAAGCCGGGCGGGTCACGCTGGAAATGGTGCATCGCGGCGCGCAGGCCAGCGATGAAGACAGGATCTGGGGCCTCGTCTGGGGCATGCGCGACCTTGAAGCGGTGCATGCGCGGCTCAGCGCGGCCGGGCTGACCCTTAACGAGATCCGCGACGGCATGAAACCCGGCACGCGGGTGTTTACCGCCAAGAGCGGCACGCAGGGCATTCCCACCCTGTTCATCGCCGCCAGCAAAGGCTAAACTCGTTAGATGAGAGCTTTCACCACCTTGCGCAGCACGGCTGCCCCGCTGACCGACAATGGCAAGCTGATGGTCAATGTCGATACAGACATGATCATCCCGAAACAGTTCCTGAAAACAACTGAACGGGTCGGCCTGTCAGAAGGCCTGTTCTACGAGCTGAAAACCAACGCGGACGGCTCGCCCAATCCGGATTTTGTACTGAACAAACCGGCCTATCAGACCGCCGGTGTCCTGATTGCGGGTGAGAATTTTGGCTGTGGCTCATCACGCGAGCACGCGCCCTGGGCGCTGCTTGATCAGGGCATTACATGCGTGATCGCGCCTAGTTTTGCCGATATCTTCTATAACAATTCCGGCAAGAATGGCATTCTCGCCATCACATTGCCGTTGGAGATCTGCGAGGCGCTGGCGAGCCAGGCAGGCGGCAGCAATAGTGTATTCACCGTCGATCTTGAGACGCAGACCGTGACCGGGCCTGACGGCGCGGAGCACACGTTTGAGTATGATCCCGGCCGCAAGGAAAAGCTGCTGAACGGTCTCGACGATATTGCCATGAGCCTGCAAAAGGGCAGCGCCATTGACGATTATGAGGCGAAACGCAAACTGACCACACCCTGGCTGGAGACGGCATAATGGGCGGGCGTCTGATCTGCGGACTGGCCGCCAGCCTTGCGCTCACCGGCTGTATCAATGATGTGATGAACACCAAGCCGGAAGTGGCCGGCCTGACCAGCGCGCTGGCGGTGCAGACACGGGTCAACCCGGACAGCGGCGATAGCGTCACCTTGCGGCCAGGCGGCCAGCTGAAGCTGACCCTCTCGTCCAATCCGACAACGGGCTATTTCTGGGCGATGGTGGACGGCGATGAAACACTGGTCGCGCTGGAGGATCATTTCTATACGCCGGACCCAGCGCCGGAGGGCCTTGTCGGCAGTGGCGGGCAGCAGATTTTCACCTTTACCGGCGTCGCGCCCGGCAAGACAACGGTGAAGCTCTCTTATCAGCGCAGCGAAGAGGATGTGGCCGAAACGCTGAAGCTGAAATTCAAAGTGGTTGACCAGCCGCTCTAGCCATCTGGATTCATTTGACGCATGCCCGCGCGCTGGACGAAGTGGCCGCGCTCTGCTGAATGGCGCCAGCACAGAATTTGGAGACGATTATGGGTCAGACGATCCTGCTTTTGCCCGGCGATGGTATTGGGCCGGAGGTGATTGAACAGGCCCGCCGGGTCGCCGAAACAGTCGCGCCTGACCTGTCATTTGAAAGCGGCCTTGTCGGCGGGGCGTCGATAGATGCCTTTGGCGAGCCCTTGACGAAAGCCGAGCTTGCCCGCGCCAAGGCCAGCGACGCGATCCTGCTTGGCGCGGTTGGCGGGCCAAAATGGGACGGCGTAGCCCGCCACCTGCGCCCCGAAATGGGCCTGCTCAATCTGCGCAAGGGCCTGGATGTCTTTGCCAATCTGCGCCCGGCTTTCTGCTTTCCGGCACTTGTCGATGCATCCAGCCTTAAGCGGGAGAAGATTGAAGGCCTCGACATCATGATTGTCCGTGAACTGACATCCGGTGTCTATTTCGGGGAACCGCGCGGCATCGAGACGGGCGATGATGGCGTGCGCTATGGCTATGAGACCTCGCGCTATACCGCGCCGGAAGTCGAACGCGTGGCGCGCGTGGCCTTTGACATTGCACGCGGGCGCGGCGGAGCGCTCTGCTCTGTCGACAAGGCGAATGTGATGGAAAGCGGCCTGTTCTGGCGGCAGGAAGTCACCGCGCTGCATGAGCGCGAAGGCGAAGGCGTCACACTGCGCCATCTATATGGGGATGCCTGCGCCATGGAGCTGGTGCGTGAGCCGAAACAGTTCGACACGATCGTGTCCGGCAACCTGTTTGGCGATGTCCTGTCAGATGCGGCCGCGATGTTGACCGGATCCATCGGCATGCTGCCCTCAGCCTCGCTCGGCGCGCCGGGTGTGCCGGGGCTCTATGAGCCGGTACATGGATCGGCGCCGGACATTGCCGGGAAAGGCCTTGCCAACCCTTGCGCTGCAATCTTGTCACTTGAAATGGCGCTGCGCTGGTCACTCGCCCGCCCCGAGGCGGCAGACCGTGTCTTCGCCGCGGTCGGGCGCGCGCTCGAAGCGGGTGCACGCACGGGTGATCTTGGCGGCGGCCTGTCGACGACCGAGATGGGCAATGCGGTGATCGCGGCCCTTTAAGCGGCGAGCTTGACCATTGACCAGCTGCAAATCCGGTTCTTGCCGCGTTGTTTGGCGAGCGCCATTGCCTGATCAGCGCGCGAGAGCGCACTCTCGATACTGTCATACTTGCTGAGCGGCGAAATACCGAAGCTGGCGGAGATGAGCACCTCCTCGCCATCAAGATCGATTGGCGTATTATAGATGCGCTCGCGAATGCGATCGGCAACCCGGCGCGTCTCTTCACCGGAGGCGCCATAGAGAACAATCACGAATTCATCACCCCACCAGCGGGTGATCAGGTCCTGGCGGCTGCGCAACTCCTCACGCGCCATCTTGGCGACCAACATCAGAACCTTGTCGCCAAGCAGATTGCCATATGTGTCATTGATCTGGCGGAAACCATCAATGTCGAACACCACAATGCCGGAGAGTTTGTCAGCGCGCGCAATCGATTGAATGTGCTGACTGGCGGCTGTCAGGAAGAAGCGGCGGGTCAGCAGACCGCTGAGCGTGTCTGTCGCGCTGAGCGTTTCAAGCGGATCACGGTGCACCATCAGGCGGAATTGGTTTTGAGACGCGATCACCGCGATCGGCAAGCCAACGCAAAAGGAGATATAGAGACTTGTGAGCAGATATTTCTGCGGATGGTCCGGCACACCAAAGCGATAGATGATGAGAGACAGAATGAAGGACAGGCAAAGCGCAGATGCCACGACAATGGCGAAGAAGGTCGCGATCTCTTTGATCTTGATCGCCTGATTAGACTGAAGCGTTGTGGCAGACATGATGGATCCCTGTGTTGGCATTGAACAGGAATATACAACCAAGAGTTTTATAATATCTTAGTGCAACCTAAGATTATTTTTAGGTCTTATGGTGCGGCTTGAGTCTCGTCGCCGCGGTCCATGGCCAGGATAATTTGCGCATAGCCCCGCACCATCGTGTCGATGCTCGCGACCGTAATGCGTTCATTGGTGCCGTGAAAACCTGCAAGATCTGAAGGGTCCAGCACGGCCGGCATGAAGCGATAGACGCTGTCTGTGATAGCCGTGGCGTAGCGCGCATCGGTTGCGCCGACGACGAGGCCGGGCGCGACCGGCGCGCCATTGGTCATCTCATCGGCAACACTCGCCAGCACGGCGTAAGGCCGATTGTCTAGCGGGCTGACCGGTGAGGCACCTGTGCCGCGAATACCCTGCTGGGCCGTGGTCACCGAGAGACCCTCAATGTCTGCGGTCAGGCGCTGAATATGGGCCAGCACATCACCCTCGCTATCATTCGGATGTATGCGGAAATTGACAATGGCGCTCGCGCGCTGGGCAAGGACATTCTCCTTCGCCGAACCGGCCAGCATGGTTGGCGCCGTTGTCGTACGGATCATGGCATTGGTCGAGGGGTCTTGCGACATCTGGCTGTCAATGACGCCGCCAAACAGCCATTGATTGGCAAAGGCCATGCGCAAGAGAAACGGCATCTCATTGCCGAGCGATGAAAACAGAGTCGAGACGGGCTCTTTCGACAAGTCCGATGGCATCTGATTCTCATCAAGGGCAATCAGCGCGCGCGCAAGACGGACAGTCGCGCTGTTCTGCGGCGGGGTCGACGAGTGGCCGCCCTGCGCAGTCACGGTCAGCCGCAGTGTAAGGTAGCCCTTCTCGGCGACCCCGATCAGCGCCAGCGGCCCGCCTGTCATGGCGTTATACTCGATCCCGAGAAGGCCTTCATCGAGCGCCATGACTGGCGCGATCCCGCGCGACTTCAAAAGCGCGACGCCTGCCGCAGCGCCAGAGCCGGACACCTCCTCATCATGGCCCAGCAGATAGAGAATGGTCCGCCGGGGCGCAAAACCGGTTTTGGCCAACGCGTCGAGCGCCTCAAGCTGGCTGACGAGCGCGCCCTTATTGTCGATCGCGCCGCGGCCATAGATATAGCCATCAACAATATCGCCGGAGAATGGCGGCGCGTCCCAGTCGCCTTCGGTGCCGATATTGACCGGCACGACATCCTGGTGCGCCATCAGCATGAGCGGGGCGAGGCTCTCGTCACTGCCGGTCCAGGTATAGAGAACCGAATAGCCGCCGGGCACGATTTCCTTGTTCGCCGCAGCGTGAAAGGCGGGATAGGTGGTTTCCATCCAGGCCTGAAAGTCGAGCCAGGGGCCTTCCTGGCCCGGACGCGGATCGCCAGAAGCCACCGTCATGGTCGGAAACCGGATCGCCTCGCCGACACGCCGGGCGGCCAGGTTAACATCATAGGCGGGGACATCCGGCAGGGTTACCGCTTCATAGGGCTGGGCATTGCCGTAATTGAGCGTTCGAATGATCACAATAGCGACCAAAAGGGTGATCGCCCCGAGCATGCCGAGGAGTATCTTCTTGATCATGTCAGCCTCCGAATTTTCCGCCGAGTTTGCGGCCCAATGGGCGCGCACGCAAGGCGGTTATTCGCCCGCTCCTGTCGGCGGGAACAAACGCTCGGTCAGATAGGTAAACTCAAGTGCGACACGTTTGGCGCGCTCGACCTGATTGGCGGCCGCTGAATGTCCGCCGTCAATATTCTCATAATAGAGGAAGTCGTGGTCATAGGCCTCAAAGAGTTTCGCCATCTTGCGCGCATGGCCGGGATGCACGCGGTCATCCTTGGTCGAGGTGACAAAGAAGGGAATGGGATAATAGTCGCGCGGAATGAAGTTTTGATACGGTGAGATCGTCTCAAGGAAGGCGCGTTCCTCGGGCACTTCAGGATCGCCATATTCATCGACCCAGGAGGCCCCCGCGAGCAGCTTGTGATAACGCAGCATGTCGAGCAGCGGGACCTGAATAACGACCGCATTCCAGAGCTCGGGGCGCTGAACCATAACAACGCCCATTAACAGCCCGCCATTCGAGCCGCCCATAATGCCAAGATGCTGCGGCGAGGTAATACCAAGTTCACTGACCATTTCACCAACGGCGATAAAGTCATCATAGATGCGCTGGCGATTGGTTTTCAGGCCAGCCTGATGCCAGGCCGGACCAAACTCGCCGCCGCCGCGAATATTGGCGAGCACATAAACCCCGCCCTTTTCGAGCCAGAGCCGGCCAATATTGCCGGAATAGGATGGGTTCAGCGACACCTCGAAGCCGCCATAGCCGTAGAGCAGTGTCGGGTTCGCGCCGTTCAGCGCAATGCCTTCCTTATGGATCACAAAGAAAGGCACTTTGGTGCCATCTGCCGAGGTCGCTTCCTTCTGATGTACGACAAGGTCGGCGCTATCAAACTTGGCCGACAGGGATTTCAAGGCCGCCAGCGCGCCGCCAGATGCAGAATATTCCAGCAATGTGTCTGGCGTCAGGAAGCCCTCATAATTAATGAAGACGGTATCCTCGTCCCGGTCAGCAAAAGAGATGCTGGCTGTGCCGGTGCCAGGCAAATCAATCGGCGTGGTTGTCCAGCCATCGGGTCCTGGTTCAAGCCGCAAAATCTTGCTCGCCACATTATCATTGATCGATAGAAGAGCAGCGTCCTTTGCAACTGACACACCCTTGACCGCCTGGCGCGGACCGGCGCGAAAGACCAGCTCGACGGGTGGCAACGTGCCGGTTTCAAGAAACGGATCGAGTTTGAAGGCGACAAGATCACCGGTCAGGAAGCTCTCGCGGCCCACGGCCCAGTCTTCCTGCAGTGTAATGAACTGATAGCCTTTATACTCATCGCCAAGGGTCGACTTGGCCGGCACCGGGAATTTCAGCGGCTCACGATCACTGAGAAGCCAGTAGGAGGTGGTGAAGAATGTGTCAGCCTCGACCGCGCCATAGATCATTGTGCCATCATCGCGCTCGCTCGCCCATGGCCAGACGCCAACATCGCTAAGCTCGCCGGCAAACAGTTCGGCCGCGTCGCCGAGCGCCTGCCCTCGCGTCCACAGACGGACACTGGACGGATAGCCCGATGCGGTCAGCGTGCTTTCATCACCGCCCCAATCGGTCGCCACCAACACGGTGTCATGATCAATCCAGGCGAGCCCCTGTTTGGCTTCGGGCGTCTCGAAGCCGCCCTGGACGAATGTCTTTGTCTCAAGGTCAAACTCGCGATTGACAATAGCATCTTTGCCGCCATCGGAGAGGGCAACAAAGCACAGCGTTTTATCTGCGCCCTTTGGCCGAAAACAGTCAGCGCCTTTAAACACCCAGTTCTTGCCTTCGGTCTCTGCCAATTGGTCAATATCGAGGACGGTTTCCCAGTCCGGCGTGTCACTCGCATATTGGTCGCGCGGCGAGCGCCGCCACAGGCCGCGGACATTGGTGTCATCCTGCCAGAAATTATAGACATAGCCGTCGCGTATCGTTCCGTAGGGAATGCGCGCATCGGAGGTGGCAAGGTCGACCGCCGCGGCGAGATTGGCAGCATAGTCAGGGTGGGCTTCGATGCGCGCCAGCGAGCGTTCATTCTGCGCACGAACCCATTCGAGCGCGGCCTCGCCTTCAACCTCCTCCAGCCAGAGGAACGGGTCTTCGAATGGCGTATTTTCAGCGGATGTGTCGGCCGAAGCAGTGTCAGTCACGGATGTATCCTTATCGGGCGTGAGGGGACCGGAATATAGCGTGCACGCCGCCAAGAAACCGGTGGCCAGCAGTGAGACCAGAATACGCATCTTTCCGCTCCTCGACGTGTCTGAGGTGACCGTAGACGCGCTGTACGAACGCGACAAGATTTCAGTTGGGAAAGGATCAGCTCGCCGGGCCGGTCGACGCGCGAACAACCAGCTCAAAAGGAAAGACCTCTTCCAGTGGGCTGTCATCATCGGGCACCATAAGACGCTCGGCGGCGCGCCTTGCCATCGCTTCAACCGGCTGGTGGATCGTTGTCAAAGGCGGCCAGACGGCGGCTGCCAGGCGCGTATCATCGAACCCGCAGACAGAGATGTCGCCGGGGATGGAAAGCCCGCGCGCCATAATCGCGGTCATTGCGCCAACGGCCATATCGTCATTCGCCGCAAAGATTGCCGTTGGGCGCGCGTCGCGGCTGATCAAAAGCTTGGCGGCATCCACCCCGGAATGGAGCGAATAGCTGCCTTCGGCGATCAGCCCTTCATCAATGGCCAGACCCGCCGCCGACATGGCCGCGCGAAAACCTTCCATCCGGCTCGCCGAAGCCCTGTGACCGGCCGGACCTGCAATGAAGCCGATCCGCTCATGGCCAAGTTCAATCAGGTGCGCCGTCGCCGTCTCAGCTGCAGCGCTGTCATCCATCCGCATCACCGGTGTACGCACAGGCTGGCGCGCCGGCGACAAGCTGGCATAGGCAATGTCGCCGTCCTGGAGCATGGCAATAACCGCCGCGTCATCACAAATCGGCGGCGAGAGAATGACGCCGTCAATGCGCGAGGTCATAAGGAAGCGCTCAACGCGCTCAAGCCGGTCCGGCGCATTGGGATCAACATGTTCTGGCAGAAGAAAATAGCCCCGCGCACGGCAGGCCTCATAGATGCCAGCATTGACCGAACCAACATATTCCGGAACCGGATTATCGTGCAAATGGGCGAGCAGGAAAGATCGCGCCCCGGCCAGACTGCGGGCTGCCGGATTGGGCCGATAACCGAGCTCTCGCGCCGCGCGCATCACAAGATCGCGCTTCACCGGACGGACATTGGGTTCATTATTCAGCACACGGGATACAGTCTTGGCTGACACGCCGGCGCGCTCTGCCACGTCATCAATCGTAATGGCTCTTGGGGGCCGCGTCAGACCCATAGACCTTGTCCTTTTGTTGCTGGTCAAGTGTTACGCAAGTTGCCCGAATTGGCAATCAATCCGTATGCTGTTTATCGCTCAGTGCGGGAAAACGCACGCATCATGAAGAGCGGGATTGAGCCGCGCTCGGTCATCACCCAATCGAGTGGAATATCGTGCGCCTCTGCCGGGATTGCATCGACTTCCTGGCCCTGAAAGGCAAGGCCACAAACAAAGACACGCCCGCTGGCACGCAGGTTTGACAAGGCGCGATCAAAGTGGCCCTGGCCATAGCCGAGACGCGTGCCCTGCCGGTCAAACCCGAGCAAAGGCGCAAGGACAAGGGTCGGCGACACACGCAGCGCGCGGCTGGGTGGCTCTTGCAGGCCAAAAGGCCCATCGACCAGCTCGCTGCCGGGCGCCCAGGCCCGGAAGCTCATCGATCCGTCAGGTTCAAGCCGCGGCAGGCAGATATCGGCGTCGCCTTCATTCTTTAGCCGCCGCATAAGCGGCAGCGGGTCAATCTCGGCGCCAATCGGCCAATAGGCGGCCACCATGGGGCCATAGCGCTGCAGGAGTTTCATGGGGAACTTACTGGCAAGCGTCTCGCCCGCATCGGGATCGCGGGCCGAAAGCTCTTCGCGCAGAACTTTCAGCTCGGCGCGCAGCGCGGCCTTGTCTTCACTGCTCATACCGGCTCGGTGACCGTCTCATCAACCGTCACATCGCTAAGGCCGACAAGCGCGCGGGCATAGGCGCGGGCCGAGAAGGGCTGGAGGTCTTCCGCCTTTTCGCCAACGCCGACAAAGTGGATCGGCAGCGCATGCGCCTCTGCGATCGCTACAAGCACGCCGCCCTTGGCTGTGCCATCAAGCTTGGTCATGACGATGCCGGACACGTCGGCCGTATGGCGGAAGGCCTCAACCTGGCTGAGCGCATTCTGCCCCACTGTAGCGTCGAGCACGAGGATCACATCATGCGGGGCATCCGGGTCGAGCTTGCGGGTGACGCGCACGATCTTGGCGAGCTCTGCCATAAGCTCGGTCTTGTTCTGCAGTCGGCCCGCCGTGTCGACCAGCACCAGATCAAGGTCTTCGGCTTTGGCCCGTTCAATCGCTTCATAGACCAGGCCGGCAGCATCGGCGCCCGGTTCCTTTGACATCACAGGTATTCCGGCCCGCTCGCCCCACACGGTGAGCTGTTCGATGGCGGCGGCGCGGAATGTGTCCCCGGCGACCAGCAGAGCCTTGGCGCCCTGCTCTTTCAGCTTTGAGGCGATCTTGCCAATTGTCGTGGTTTTGCCTGATCCATTAACCCCGACAAACAGAACAACACGCGGGCGCGGGCCATCAGCGAAATCCACGATCTGCTCACGCGGCGCCATGATGGCTTCAATCTCGTCGGCTAGGGCCAGCTTGATTTCGTCATCGGTGACATCCTTGTCCATGCGCGTGCTGGCGAGACTTTCAACAATCCGGGCGGAGACTTTCCCGCCCATGTCGGACGTCAGCAGAATGTCTTCAAGATCCTCGAGCGCCTCATCGTCCAGCTTTCGCTTGGAGAACAGGCTGGTAATGCTGGCGCCCATTTTGGATGAGGATTTTGCCAGCCCGGACGAGAGCTTGCTGAAAAAACCTGGATCCTTGACCTCGGCATAAGGATCTGGCTCGCCGCGGGCGATGGCGGCGGCGCGTTCAGCCTCGCGCGCGGCATAGGCGGCGCGTTTGCGCTCGTCTTCGCGGCGTTGTTCAAGCAAGGCGAGCTCTGCGGCGGCTTTCTCCTGCGCGGCGCGCTGTTCTTCCTGGGCCTGGCGGGCTGCTTCGGCCGCTTCGGCCTCTCCGCGAGCCGCAGCTGCTTCAGCTTCCGCGGCAAGCCGCGCCGTTTCGCGCGCTGCCTCTTCGGCTTCCTGCTTTTGTCTTTCTTCCCAGGCCGCATTGGCTTCGGCGACCTTACGCTCGATCTCGGCCTGTTCGGCCGCTTTGCGGGCAGCTTCTTCCTCGGCGATGCGCGCCGCCTCAGCTTCGGCGGCCTCTTTGGCGGCAAGCTCGTCGGCGCTCAGCTCTGGCTCAGGCATCGCAGCACCGGCCGCCAGGGCCTCGTCTTTGTCTTTTTTCTTGCCGAACCACAGGATCATAAAGGCGTTCCGATCAGTCTGTTCTCATCATGCCCGATTATCCTTGCGCGGACAGGGCGTCCAGTCTCGGTGTCGGCGAAGCCCTGCAGCGAAACAGGGGTAAAATCTGGTAAACGCCCACGGCCCGACTGCTCCACCAGGACCGTGCAGTCCCTGCCGTGATGGGCTTCAAGATGGTTAAGCAAAGCTTGCGAACCGGCCTCTCGCAGCCGCGCCGCGCGGGCTTTGATGGTGACTTTATCGAGCTGGGGCATGCGCGCCGCCGGTGTGCCAGGGCGCGGGCTATAGGGAAAGGCGTGCAGGAAGGCGATGCCGCAATCATCGATCAGCGCGAGGCTGTTCGCAAAGGCCGCTTCGGTTTCGGTCGGAAAACCGGCAATAATGTCCGCGCCGAGGGCAATGCCTGGCCGAATCGCACGCAAACGCTCTGCCAGGGCAACCGCGTCCTCTCGGGTGTGGCGGCGTTTCATCCGCTTGAGCATCAGATTGTCACCATGTTGCAGCGAGAGATGCATAAACGGCGCAAGGCGAGGGTCGGCCATCGCCTCGAACAGTGCCTCGTCCATTTCGATTGCATCAATGGAGGAGATGCGCAGCTGTTTCAGATCGGGGACGAGTTTGAGAATGCGCTGAACCAGATTGCCAAGCTGCGGCGCGCCAGGCAGGTCAGCGCCCCATGAGGTCAGGTCAACGCCAGTCAGCACAATCTCGTAGTGACCGGTCTCAACAAGCCGGGCCACCATCTGTACCACTTCGCCAGCAGGTACCGAACGGGAATTGCCGCGGCCATATGGGATGATGCAAAAGGTGCAGCGATGGTCGCAGCCATTCTGGACCTGGATATAGGCGCGGGCCCTGCCCTCCATGCCATCAATGAGATGGCCGGCGGTTTCCTTCACGCTCATAATGTCATTGACGCGGATCTTCTCTGCGCCGCCAAGCAAATCAATCGGGCGCCATGTCTTGGCCTGCATCTTTTCCTGATTGCCGATGACGCGGGTCACCTCTGGCATATCGGCAAACATTTTCGCGTCGATTTGTGCAGCGCAACCGGTCACGATCAACGGCGCATCCGGATTGTCTCGCGCCGCGCGGCGAATGGTCTGGCGCGCCTGGCGCATCGCTTCGCCGGTCACCGCGCATGTATTGACGATGATCGCGCCATCGAGCCCAGCCTTTTCGGCATGTCCGCGCATGACCTCGCTCTCATAGCTGTTCAGACGACAGCCTAGCGTTATGACCTCTGCGGGCCGGGTGGCGGTTTTTGTTTCAGTCATGGGTGCGCATATCGCGCCGGACAGCCCATGGGGCAAGAGGATTTGACCACATACTTTATTTGAGTTATCGTTCACTCACCTTTTGAATGGCAGGGCTGTTGGATAAGGCCTAGTCAATCGGGGGCAAGTGAGAGAGGAAACTGTGCGCATGACGCAGGCAGGATGGACGCTATTCATGGTTGTCGCCTTTGGCCTAACCGCGTGAGGCATGGTGGCCATTCGGCGCTATATATGGATGACTGGATGGTGCGGCGCACCCGGATGGAGCCCGGCGAGATAGAGTTGCACACCATCTCACTTGCAGCCATCCCGGGGAGCTTGATCGGAGGATTTCCCCTTTTCATGTTGGCTGGCGCCTAGACCTCAAGCGTATCTTCCAGCTCGACCGGGCCGGTCATCAGCACCCGGTCGGTGACCTCGTCCCAGTGAATGAAGAGGTCGCCGCCATCCAGAATGAGCCTCGCTTTACGATCTGTCAGATCTGCCCGCGCGGCGCAAACCAGGGCCGCGCACGCGCCAGTACCACACGCTTTGGTGAGGCCGGCGCCGCGTTCCCAAACCCTTAAGCGGATCGTCTGGCGGTCAATCACCTGGGCAAAGCCCGTATTGACGCCTTCAGGGAAAATCGGGTGCCATTCGACTAGCGGCCCAATCGCCGGAATGTCAAATCGGTCGACATCATCGACAAAGAAGACGGCATGAGGGTTGCCCATCGAAACGACAGTCGGGCGCGAGAGGATCGGCGCATCAAGCGGGCCGATTTTCAGGTCAACGCCGCGCACATCCATTTTCTCTGACAGCGGAATGTCTTCCCAGCCCATCAGGGGGGAGCCCATATCGACCGAGACGAGGCCACCATCCGCGCGCATGCCTTTCAGAAGATCGGCCTCAGTCTGAACCGTGACCTGATCCTTGCCAAGCTCATCGAGTAGTAGCGATGCTACAGCGCGGGTGCCATTGCCGCACGCCTTCACCTCGCCGCCATCCGCGTTCCAGATCCGCAGAAACACATCCGCGCGTGCATCGCGTTCGATCGCCATGATCTGGTCGACCTTCATTTTCGCAGCAATGTCTTTCAGCTGCGCCTGACTGGGTGCAAAACGCTGCTGGCGCGCGTCGAACACGGCAAAGGCATTACCGGCCCCGTTCATTCTCCAGAGTTTCATTGGATGCTCCACGCGCTTGAGGCCGTCACATATGCGCATTTTGCCGCAAATTGAAGACCTGATGCCGACTTGCCTACTTTGGCAGTTGGCTGGCGGTCAGCCATCCACCAAGCTGGGCGAGCGCCGCAATGACGAGCGTGAGCTGCAGGACCGGGTGGCCAAAGACAATCGCGGCAAAAGCCACTGCCATGCTGGCCCAGTCAACGCGGTTGTCACTCATCAGATAACCAGCAAGCCGCTTATTCGCCTCGATCTGGCCAAGTGTGATCTGGCGCCAGACCCGGTCCATGCCCGGCGGACCGAACACATCCTGCAAGTCGCGCGGATCTGTAATGCCCGAGAGCTCTGCAAGCTCGCGCACCCCTGTCGCCTTCATCATGACGCGCTGGCGCAGCGCCATGGTCTGAATAAGGCTGACAAAGGACGAGAGCATCACCGCGATCGCCACCGCAATCAGCGAAAAGCCCGGAAGAAGATCAATCATGAGCGCACATGTAAGCGCCAGGGCGGCCCGAAACTAGACCGCGCCCAGACGGCGATTTGGATGCATGCC
>JBCCMX010000021.1:0-22493 GCA_039026135.1 Pseudomonadota bacterium
CGCTACCCGCTGGCATCGTTTGGCTTGTGGATGTTTGGGCCCGCGCTGCTTGAGTTCGGCAATGAAGAGCAGAAAAAGAAATATATCCCGCAAATCGTGAAGGGCGAGATTCGCTGGTGCCAGGGTTATTCTGAGCCAGGCGCTGGATCAGACCTTGCCGGCCTTCAGACCAAGTGTGAGGACAAGGGCGATCACTGGCTGATCAATGGTCAGAAAGTCTGGACGTCCTATGCTGACCAGGCAGACTGGATCTTCTGTCTGGTACGAACCGACTCGAGCGTGAAACATGGCGGCATCAGCTTTCTGGTGTTTGATATGGCTTCAGAGGGTGTCGAGACGCGTCCGATCAAGCTGATTTCGGGCTCCTCGCCCTTCTGCGAAACCTTTTTCGACAATGTTAAAGTGCCGAAAGATCAGCTTGTTGGTGAACTCAATGGCGGTTGGCAGATTGCCAAACGCCTGCTGCAGTTTGAGCGTTCATCCTTGTCAGCTGGCGGGCTGAAATCCATTGGCGGGTCCGGCATGCTGACCGCCCAGGACTATGCCAAAATGAATGTCGGCGTGGATGATCAGGGCCGGGTTGCCGATGGCGATCTTCGCGGGCGCATTGCTGAAAACATGATGCATGATCGCGCGCTGAGCCTGACCGTGCGCCGGATGACCGAAGAGGCACAAGCCGGCCAGGAGGTCGGGCATACGGCATCGATCCTGAAATATGTGGCGGCGAAGTCCAACCAGGATCGTCTCGAACTTATGATTGAGGCCCTGGGGTCCAATGGTCTTGGCTGGGCAGGTGAGAGCTTCACGGATGATGGGCTTGCCGCAACGCGCGCATGGCTGCGCTCCAAAGGCAACTCGATTGAAGGCGGCACCAGCGAGGTCAACCTCAACGTGGTCGCCAAACGCGTGCTTGGCTTGCTCGAGCATCAATAGGAAAAGACAAGATGACATTTGTACTTAATGACGAGCAGAAAATGCTGCGCGACACAGCCATGTCGTTTGCGCGCGACGAACTGCCGGTAAGCCACCTTCGCGGCCTGCGCGACAATCAAGCCAATGGCATTGACCCGGCGACAAAAGACAAGCTTGCAGAGCTCGGCTTTTTCGGCGTGCTGGTGCCGGAAGCCTATGATGGTGTGGGCCTCGGCATGGTCGCCATGGGGCAGATCATGGAAGCGCAGGGCAGGACGCTGGCGGCAACACCGCTGCTGTCCAGCGGCGTCTTGACCGTCAGTGTGATTGATCTGGCCGGTTCTGAAGCGCAGAAAACCGAATGGCTGCCAAAACTGGCAAGCGGTGAGGTTGTGGGCGCGCTGGCGCTGGATGAAAACGCCCACCATTCACCTCTAAATGTTTCAACAGAGGCCGAACGCAACGGTCAGGGTTATACGCTTAATGGTGCCAAGACCTTTGTCCTGGGCGGGCACTATGCCGATATATTTATCGTGGTTGCGCGCACGTTTGGAGAGGCCGGCCAGGCGCACGGATTAAGCTTCTTTCTGGTTCCGAGTGACGCGCCGGGTCTTACGGTGACGCCGCTCGAAACGGTTGACTCGCAAGGCGCGGCCAATCTGACGCTTGAGAATGTAGCTGTTTCCGAAGAGCAGATTATCGGCCCTGTCGATGGCGCGTCGGATATTCTGGAAACTGTTCTGGATCGTGGCCGGGCGGCCTTGGCGTCCGAGACGCTTGGGTCGGCATCTGCGGCCTTTGAGATGACGCTGGAATACCTGAAGACCCGCAAACAGTTCGGGCAGTTGATCGGCTCATTTCAGGCCTTGCAACATCGCGCCGCCATCATGTTTACAGAACTGGAACTGACCCGGTCATGCGTCGGCCACGCTTTGTCTGCGATCGATGAGCAGCACAATGATGTGCCCCAGCTCACCAGCCTTGCCAAGGCGATGGCCAGTGACACCGTGCATCTGGTCTCCAGAGAAACCGTACAGCTGCATGGCGGGATCGGCATGACCGATGATCATGATGCCGGTTTCTACATGAAGCGCGCGCGCGTTCAGGAAGCCATGCTTGGCGGCGCAAGCTTTCATCGTGATCGGTTTGCGAGCCTAAACGGCTTTTAGGTGTATTGATTCACTAGCTTAGTCCGGCATAGGTAGTCCCTTGTGCGGGGAGTGACCTATGATGCGACTATTACCGCCTGCAATTCTGGCTTTGGCTCTTTTCCTTGTTGTCAGGGCCGTGCCAGATTCGCGATGGATGATCATTGTTGCGGTGCCACTGGCACTGCTGTTCCTTGTCGGCGCATATGATTACTTCCAGACCCGCCATGCTTTGCGGCGCAACTTTCCGCTCATCGGCCGGATCCGTTGGCTTGCCGAGGAATTGCGGCCATTCCTGCGCTCCTACATTGTGGAGAGCCCGACAGAAGGACGCCCGTTCAATCTGGAACAGCGGGCCATGGCCTATCGCCGCGCAAAGGATTTGCCATCGGTCGAACCGTTCGGCAGCCATTTGGATATCAGCCATCCGCCGCATGAGTGGGTTGGCCATTCGATTGCCGCCAAGCACCCGCAGGATGCCTCGCCGCGCATCCTTGTCGGGGCGCCGGGGACGGCAAAACCTTATTCAGCCAGCGTCTTCAACATTTCCGGAATGAGTTTTGGCGCGCTTGGGGAGCGCGCGATTGAATCGCTGAGCCGCGGCGCCGCCATGGGCGGTTTTTTCCACAATACCGGTGAAGGCGGCATCTCACGTTTTCATCGGGAGGGCGGCGGCGATCTCGTTTGGCAGATCGGTTCGGGCTATTTCGGGTGCCGCAACAAAGATGGCAGTTTTGATCCTGTCGCGTTTGCCGAAAGGGCGAGCGATGATCAGGTCAAGATGATTGAACTCAAGCTCAGCCAGGGGGCCAAGCCGGGGCATGGTGGCGTCCTGCCGGGGGCCAAGGTCAATCGCGCGATTGCCGAAGCGCGCGGCATTCCAATTGGCCAGACATGCCATTCGCCGCCAGCGCATACCGCCTTTTCGACGCCGCACGAGCTTGTCGCGTTCCTGTCGCAGCTCCGCGAGCTGAGTGGTGGCAAACCGGTTGGGATAAAGCTGTGTATCGGCAACCGGACCGAATTTCTGGCGATCTGCAAGGCGATGGTCGCGACGGGCCAGCGCGCAGATTTTGTTGTCGTCGACGGCGCCGAGGGCGGCACGGGGGCCGCGCCTGGTGAGTTCCTGGACAGTGTCGGCGCACCGTTGCGGCTAGGATTGGTGTTTGCCCGTAACGCGCTGGTGGGAACGGGCTTGAAAGATGATATTCGCCTTGGCGCCAGCGGCAAACAAATCTCGGCTTTTGCGCTCGCATCGTCCATGGCGCTCGGCGCAGACTGGGTCAATTCGGCCCGGGGTTTCATGTTTTCGCTCGGCTGTATCCAGTCGCTCAACTGCCACAACAATACCTGCCCAACCGGGATTGCGACCACCAAGTTTGGCCGCCAGCGCGGCCTTGTCGTGTCTGACAAAGCCCAGCGTGTGGCCAATTTTCATCGCAACACTGTGCGGGCGCTGACCGAGGTGGCCGGTGCGGCGGGCTGCGATCATCCAAGCCAGCTTCGCCCGATTCATTTGCGGCAATGGACAGCAGAGCGCGGCGCGCGCGCCGGGTCACTTACATATAACTGGATCGAGCGTGGCGGCCTGCTCGATGATCCGGGCGAGACTTACCTTGCAGAAGACTGGTCTCGCGCTGACCCAAGCACGTTTACGCCTCGTGCGGACTGATTTTTCCTGCATCCTCGCGGTTACGGATGACAGCTGAGACAATGACCGCGCCGACCATCTTGCCAATAATAAACACGATCCAGTTGGCGGCATGCAGCATGGAACCGGGTTCAGCGCCCATATTCATCTGCATGGCAAGATCTGCGCCGTAAAGGAAAACGGTGGTGTCGATGGGCGCTGCGACGGCGCTCGACAGAAGAATACGCGTCGACAGGCGATATTTTGTGAAGGTGAAGAAGATCCAGTCAACGGTCTCCGACACCGCAAAGGCAATCCCTGATGCCAGCGCAATGACCGGCCAGGCGTAGAAGAAGGACCAGCCGACAGCGAGTGCCATACAGATCAGCACCCACTGCTTCATCTCGCGCTGGACAAAGTCGCGCACGACGAAAACCAGACCCGTGACCATTGTCATCGGGTGTAAAGACAGCCCCTTTGAGAAGCTGTCATTGGGCTCGATTATTTGAAACTCGGGAATAATTCCGAATGACCAGTTCAGAAATGGGATCAACGCCACGTATATCAGGGCCCAGCCGCGGCCACCGAGCCTGTATACGATGAGTATTGTGACGAGGAGTCCAGCGAGCACGATGCCCAAATATTCTGGCTGTCCGTTGGTCAAGGCCCCGACAAGGCCGTTATACAGTGTCATCATTGCGGGATAATGGACTCTTTTAGTGGATGGAAGCGAGAATTCAGTCGCAAGTTGCTTCACGCGCCGTTCGAACCACATTAGCACTAACGACAACAGGGTGGGAGATAAAGCGGGGTGGCTGTGCTGTCTTCTGTTAAGCTCTCATTGATCGTCGCGCGCGCCAAAAATGGCGTTATCGGCGTAAACGGCAAGCTGCCATGGCATCTGTCGGATGATCTGAAATTTTTCAAGCAAGCCACAACCGATCATCCCATCATTATGGGGCGTCGCACTTGGGAAAGTTTGCCCTTCAAGCCGCTGCCGCGCCGCGAAAACATTGTTTTGACACATGATTGGACATTCGAAGCGGACGGCGCACGGGTCTTTTCGGCGCTCGCGCCGGCCATCGGTGCCGGCAAGGCGCTTGCCCGCAGCGCCGGTAAAAGCGAAGTGTTTATCATTGGCGGGCAGTCATTGTACAAGTCGGCTTTGCCAAGTGCCGATCTGCTGTACCTGACCGAGGTCGACGTGACGCTGGACGGCGACGCCTATTTTCCCGACGTCGATGAAAACCAGTTTGAGGAGATCACACGGCGCAATGTGTCCGCCGGTCATGGCAATGATTACAATTTCACATTGCGCGTGCTCAAGCGCCTGGCCTGAATTACGCTGCGCCGACGGTTTCTGTATGCTCTGCCGGGGCGACATCCATGTCTTCGACCGGTGCCGGGAAAGCGACAACCTTGTTGCGCCCGCGGCGTTTGGCTTCACGCAGACAGCGGTCAGCCCGCTCGATCGCGTCCTCGAGACATTCGGTCTTGTGGCACTCGATCACACCGATGCTGACGGTCAGCGTGATTTCCTCGTCGCCGAAACGGATGGTGAGATCTTCGATCGCCTGGCGGAAACGCGCCGCGGCGCGGATACCCGACCGGCGGCCCGTGTTTGACAGGACGATCGCAAACTCTTCGCCGCCCCAGCGGGCGACGTCGTCAGTGCCATAGCGCACGACTTCGTTGAGTGTTTCGGCAACCGCTTTCAGCGCGACATCGCCGCCAGAATGGCCATGTTCGGCATTCACATGTTTGAAATGGTCGATATCAAGCAGCAACAGAGACATGCGCTGCCCGGTGCGCTTGAAGCGAGCCGCTTCGCGCTCGTAGACATTTGCAAAGGCCCGGCGGTTGAGCAGGTTCGTCAATGGATCGGCAATCGCCAAAGCATGCAATTGCTCCTGAATTTTGATCAGCTTGTGTGAATAGAAGCAGAGCAGAAACGAAGCGGGCGGTGCCAGCAAAGCAGCTACAATCGCCGTTATAATCAGCAGGTTTGACTGGGTCGCCGGGCCGAGTCGCTCGGCGACAAAATCAGCCATGTGAACCGACATGCAAATCAGCACGATCGCAAGCAAAGATGCATACGTGAAAGTATGTAGACGAGACGATGTAGCAAGCACGTTCTGAGCCCTCCGAGCCGCCTTTATCCCAAACAAATTCAAATATGACGTTTGGCACGCACGAGAATTTTGTTTGAAATTTGACGCAGTTTCAGGCGCGGACCGGCCTATTCGAAGACAAATTCCGGCGCGGGCTTCGTCTGCAAGGCATCGAGCGCCAATGCAATGTCACGGGCAAGCGCGGTAAACAGCGTCTCGGTCTGTGCATCGACCAATGCCGCGGGATGGCCGGCATCACCGCCCTCGCGGATGGCCTGAATGATTGGCAATTGTGCAAGGAGCGGCAGGCCGAGCGCATCGGCCATACGCTGACCGCCGCCATCGCCTAGCAGCGCATGGCGCGTGCCGGCCGGATCTTCAAACCAGCTCATGGTTTCAACAAGGCCGAGCACGGGCACATGGGTCTTGGCGAACATGGCGGCCCCGCGCTGCACATCGGCAAGCGCGACATCTTGAGGCGTGGTGACCAGAATGCTGGCGGTCACCGGTACGCGCTGTGCCAGTGTGAGCTGGGCTTCACCCGTGCCGGGCGGTGTATCTATGATCAACAGATCGAGCGGGTTGTCTGGGCGACCCCATGCTGCATCGTTCAGCATCTGCATGATCGCCGACTGAACGATCGGGCCGCGCCAGATCATCGGAGCGTCTGGATCGGTCAGGTAGCCAATCGACAAAGAGGCAATGCCATGTGCCTCAACCGGCACCAGTTTGCCATCTGCATTTGTCCGCGGGCTGTGATTTTCCACACCGAGCATGGTCGGGATCGAAGGGCCATATATATCTGCGTCAAGCAGGCCGACCCGCAGGCCCTGTTTTGCAAAAATCGCTGCAAGATTGGTCGAAACGGTCGATTTGCCGACGCCGCCTTTCGCGCTCGCGACAACCAGAATGCGGGCAATCCCTTCAATGGCGTTGATTTGGCCCGAGGGCGGCGGTGTGCCTTGCTGCAGGGCCTCATCAGACAGGCGCGCGCCTTTGCGCACGCGCCGCGTCTTCGGACTAGCGGGCGCGGTTTTGACGGCGGCGGCCGGCGCGCGTTCAGCTGTGAGCACGGCGCGCACACTGGTCACGCCATCCATCGACATCACACGTGTTTCGACTTCAATGCGGCGCGTCTCGCTGCGGGCGAGATCATCCGGGTCAGCCTGCAATATCACCGTCACCTCGCCGTCCGCTCGCAGCGTGACGTCTGAGACCCAGTCCGGATTGCCAAGCGCAGCGCGAATTGTCGCTTCGCTGATCGCAGGGGGCTGTTTCTTATCCCAAAACATGGAGTATGGTCCTTGATGAGAAGCGATATAGATCGCACATAGCGACCACAGAGATGAAAAACCAGATCACCGCTGAAGAGAGGTCTGGTGCGATTGGAAGGAGGGGCGATGCCCTGGAACGACAATATGGGAAATGACGGACCGCCAAAGGAGGCGCCGAAGGCCAATGGGGGCCCATGGGGCGGCGGGTCCGGTGGAAATGACGGCGAGGGCGGTTCGCCGTGGAGC
This sequence comes from Pseudomonadota bacterium, assembly GCA_039026135.1. GTDB lineage: Bacteria > Pseudomonadota > Alphaproteobacteria > Caulobacterales > Hyphomonadaceae > Henriciella. The sequence continues at coordinate 7,322 of JBCCMX010000021.1, forward strand.
CGCGGCGGCAAAGATGGCGGCGGCGATCTTGAAGAACAGATGCGCCGCATGCAGGAGCGATTTTCGCGGCGCGGAAATGGCGGCGGCGGCCGCGGCCGCGGCGGGCGCGGGCCATCTTTAGGGCCGGGCGGTTTTCTGCTTCTCGGTGTTGTTGGTCTCGTCGCGTGGCTGGCCACAGGCATCGTGATTGTTGATGAAGGCGAGCGGGCCGCGGTGTTCCGTTTCGGTGAGTATCAGAAGAATTTCACACCGGGCTTCCATGTGCATCTGCCAACTCCGATTGAAACACATGAAATTCTTCCCTCCGAAGGCCAGAAGCAGACAACAATCGGCGTAAACGATCAGGAACGCCTGATGCTGACCGGGGATGAGAACATCGTGGATGTGCAGTTCACCGTGTTCTGGCGCTACAATACAGAACAGCCTGAAAAGTACATTCTGTTCGTTGACCATGGCAATTTGAATGGCCAGCAGAGCAAGCTGATCAAGGATGCCGGCGAGAGCGTGATGCGCGAAGTGGTCGGCAAGTCGAGCCTTGATGCTGTGATCACAACAGGCCGGCGCACCATTCAGGACACGGTGAAAGACCGGTTGCAGCAATTGCTGACCGATTACGATGCCGGCGTGGCGATTGAGAATGTCGAAATTCAGGAAGCCCAGCAGCCAGGTCCGGTCCGCGCCGCCTTTATTGACGTGGTCAATGCCAATCAGGATGCCGAAAAGGTGATCCAGCAGGCCAACCAGTATAAGAATGGTATCGTGAACCGCGCTGACGGTCAGGCCAAGCAGATCATTCAGGATGCCGAAGCTTATCGCGATCAGGTGATTGCCGATGCGACCGGTCAGGCCGATCGTTTCAAACAGATCCTCTCTGAATATCGCAAGGCGCCCCGCGTGACGCGCGAGCGGATGTATCTTGAAACCATGGAACGGGTGCTTGGCCGGGCCGATAAACTCATTCTCGACAGTGATTCCGGGGCGGTACCTTACCTGCCGCTGGACCGTGTCGGACGTAGTCAGGAAGGACGCTAGACCATGAAATCGCTCGGTATTCTCGGCCTCGTTGTTATTGTCGTCGCCATTGTCGCGCTACTCAATTCCTTCTTCATCGTCGACCAGCGCCAGCAGGCGCTCGTTCTTCAGGTGGGTCGAGCAGAAGCAGCCTACAATAAACCTGGAACTGATGAGGCGGGTCTGAAATTCAAATTGCCCTTCGTTCAGAACGTGGTGACGTATGATCGCCGCAATATTGGCCTTGATGTGGATTCGATCGAGGTCTTCGCATCCAACCAGGAACAGCTGATCGTTGATGCCTTCCTGCGCTGGCAGATCCGTGAGCCGCTGGAATTCTATCAGCGCCTCGGCACCCAGTCTGCTGGGGCTCGGCAGTTGGACCAGTTTACCAATACCGCGATCCGCAACGCGCTCGGGTCCAAGCTGCCGGAACAAATCGTCTCCGGTGAGCGCTCTGAGCTGATGGATCAGATTCGGTCAGACCTCGCAGAGGCCACTGAAGGCCTCGGCGTGCGGATTATTGATGTCCGGCTGAAAAGGGTCGACCTGCCGGCCGATGTGTCCGAGCGTGTCTTTCAGCGGATGGAAGCCACCCGGAATCAGGAGGCCGAAGATATTCGCGCCCGGGGTGACCGTGATGCGCAGGAAATTCGCGCCATCGCGGAGAAAGATCGGACGATTATTCTCGCCAAGGCGCGCGAACAGTCTGAGATTATTCGCGGCGAAGGCGATGCCAAGCGCAACGAGATTTATGCCGAAGCCTATGAGCAAGACGCTGAATTCTTCCGTTTCCAACGTGCCTTGATTGCCTGCGAAGAGGCTTTCACGTCCGGGACGCAGATTGTTGTGGGTCCGGAAAATCTTGGTCTGTGCGATGAGTTTATCGAAAGCGCCCGCGCCAATGGGATCGCGCGTCGCTAAACCAGTATGGCTTTGATGCCATCTTTCAAATGCCCCGTCTCAGCCTGGCTGGGGCGGGGTCTTTGTTTCAGGGAGTAAAAAATGCTTGCAGTCTTGCTTGCTGGTCTCGGTCTCTGGTTCCTGCTAGAGGGCGCGCTCTATGCCGCTGCGCCTGATGCCATGAAACGGTTTGGAGCACTGATTTCGCAGCTGCCGGAGACCTCTGTGCGCCAGTCAGGTCTGCTTTCAATGGCGCTGGGCGGCGTTCTGCTCTACGCGATGATCAGATTTGGCTGAACAGCGCCATTGCGCCTTGCCCGCGAAGCGCCATACTTGTGAAGAATGTTACGTTTAGAAGACGGGTTTGGAGCCTTTTGAATGCGTGTTGGTCTGATTTCTCTCGTCCTGGCTGTGACAGGTTTTGGCGCTGCTGGGGCATCTGCCCAGGTCGCGGCCGGATCACTGTCAGAACCAAACGTTTCGATTGATCAATCGCAGACACCGGGCAGTTTCTCGGCCTTGTCGAAACGCCTGATGCCGGCGGTTGTGAACATCACGACCCAGCAATTGGTGGCGCCGCAAGGCCTGCCAGAGTTTCCCGATGGATCGCCGCTCGAACAGTTTAACGAGTTCTTCGGCCGCGACCCGGATGGGTTCAGCCAGCAGGGCTCGCTTGGCTCCGGCTTTGTCATTTCCAGTGACGGGCTGATTGTCACCAATAATCATGTGATCACCGGCGCTGACGAGATCAATGCGGTCTTCTCGGATGGTCGCACGCTGCGCGCGCAGCTGATCGGTACCGACGAGGCGACAGACATCGCGGTCCTGAAAGTCGAAGACGATGAGGCCTTCGCCTTTGTTGAATGGGCAGACAGTGAGCAGGCTGAGGTGGGCGACTGGGTGATGGCGATCGGCAATCCGTTTGGCTTTGGCGGCTCAGTATCCGTCGGGATTGTTTCGGCGCTAAGCCGTGACATCCAGTCGGGCAATTATGATGATTATATTCAGACAGATGCGGCGATTAACCGGGGCAATTCCGGCGGGCCCTTGTTCAACCTGCGCGGCGAGGTGCTGGGGGTGAACACGGCGATTATCTCGCCAACAGGCGGATCTGTCGGGCTCGGGTTTTCGATCCCAGCCAATCTTGCCCGGCAGATCAGTCGCCAGATTATCGACTTTGGATCAGCGCGGCGCGGCTGGTTCGGGGTCAATGTTCAGCCAGTCGATGCGGTCCTGGCTGAAGCCTATGGCGCGCCGGGTCAGACCGGCGTGATCATTACCAATATCAATGATGATGGCCCCGCCGCCAGCGCCGATATCGAGATTGGCGATTTCGTTTTGCGCTTTGACGACCGGAATATCTCAGACGTGCGCAGTTTGAGCCGGATCGTGGCCGAAACCGAAATCGGCAAGCAGGTCGATGTCGAGATCATGCGCGATGGCCGCGCCAAGACGGTCTCCCTGGTGCTAGGCGAACTGCCCGGATCCAGTCCGCCGATCGAAGAAGAGGCCGCCGCATTGCCTGACAGCGCGCTCACCAAGAACGCGCTCGGTATTGATTTTACAGAGCTCGATGAAGATGGGCGCCGGCGCTACAGCGTGCCCAGTGACGTGCGCGGTGTCCTCGTTCGGTCCGTTTCAGCGCGCGGGCCGAGCTTTGGCAAGGTTCAGAAGGGCGATGTGGTTGTCGAGCTTGGATTTGACGAGGTGGCAACGCCAACCGAAATACTCATTGGCCTCGACAAGGCGCTGAGAACGCCGCAAGAGCCTGTTCTGCTGCGCGTCTGGCGGCCGGGACGCGGCGGTGGATCGACGCTGTTCGTGCCGATCAATCTGGAAGACTAGTCGCGCCAGACAATTTCGCTGTCGCTGAAGCCCTGAAAGTAAAGTGCGGCCGTCAGATCCGTGATTTTGATCGCAGCATCAGAGGCGGCTGCCACAATCGGCTTGGCATGGACCGCAACACCGAGGCCCGCGGCCTGTATCATGGCAAGGTCATTGGCCCCGTCACCCATGGCGATCACATCCTGGTGTCCGATACTCTGGTGATTAGCGGCGGCCACCAGTGCATCAAGCTTGGCTTCGCGGCCAAGTATAGGCTGGCCAACCGCGCCGGTCAGAACCTCGCCGTCATCAATCAGCGTATTGCCGCGATGATCGTGAAAACCAGCCTGATCAGCCACGCGTGATGTAAAATAGGTAAAGCCACCCGACACGAGCAGGCAGTATGCGCCGTGCGCCTGCATGGTCGCGGTCAGGGTTAGCGCGCCCGGCATCAGGGATATGCGTTCAGAAAAGCACTTGTCGAGCGCGCCCAGGGAGAGGCCGGCGAGCTTGCCAACCCGCTCGGTCAAGGCGCCTTCAAAGTCAAGTTCACCCGCCATGGCGCGGGCCGTGATCGCGGCAATTTCGTCCTTCAGGCCGGCATAACCAGCGAGCTCGTCAAGGCATTCCTGCTCGATGATGGTGGAATCCATATCCGAGATGAGCAGTTTCTTGCGCCGCGCCGCTGACGGGATCAGCGCAACATCGCCAAGGCCCGCAAGCCCGCGCTCCAAAATCTGCCGCGCCTCGTCGGCTGAGGTCTCGCCAAGGGTAACATCGAGCTCAATCGCCGCCCATTTGTGCTCACCGCCAATCCGGCGCAGCGTTGAACGCGTTTCCAGCTCTGCTGCGGCTGACAGTTCTGTGACTTTGTCACCGAGCGACTGAAAGCCGATATGCGCCGGCGCGACGGCGATGACCGTTTGTGAGCCAATCGGTGTTTTCTCAGTCATCGGAGTATTCCTGTCTTTACGGCGATGGGCCTCCTTCCTACGCTTGGAACCATGCGAACGGCAATCCTTATTCACGGGCCCACAGCGAGCGGGAAGTCTGCTCTCGCCATTGCCTTGTCCAAACGGTTTGACGGCGAGGTCATCAATGCCGACTCCATGCAGGTCTACGGCGATTTGCGGGTGATTTCGGCGCGCCCGGCCGACGAAGAGATGGATGATGTGCCCCATCATTTGTTCGGCCATGTGCCCGCGCGGGAGCGATACTCGACCGGGCGATGGCTCGATGACGTTAAGCCCGTCATTCAGGATGTTCAGCGCCGCGGCAAGGTGCCGATCGTGATTGGCGGGACAGGCCTTTACCACTTGTGTCTGATACAGGGCCTGTCTGATATCCCGCCTGTGCCTGATGATGTGCGCGCGGAAGTATCGGCCATTGCGCGCCAGGGCGCGGTGGCCTTGCACGACAATCTCAAACGCGTCGACCCGGAAACGGCTGGACGGCTTGAGCAACGCGATCGCCAGCGATTGTCGCGCGCCTTGGAGGTTTTCTTCGCGACCGGACAGTCCATTTCCAGTTTTCAGAACAATCGCTCTCGCCCGGTGCTCGGCGATGGCGAGTGGATGGGGGTTGCGCTCACCCCGCCGCGTGCGCGCCTGTATCGCCGGATCGATCGCCGGTTTGAAGGCATGCTGATGGAAGGCGCCATGGAAGAGGCGCGCCATCTTGTGTCTCTTGATCTTGTTGACGACCTGCCGATCATGCGCGCGCATGGTGTGCCATGGCTCATCTCCTACCTGCGCAAGGAACTGACCGCTGAACTCGCCGCCGAGCGGGCCAAGCGCGATACGCGCCGCTATGCAAAACGCCAGTTCACCTGGATTGGCCGCCAATTCCCGTTCTGGCCGCGCATTCCATCTGTGTCGCGAGACGACCAGATGCGGGTAATTCATGCCCTTTATAAGGAGGTTGACGCGGGCTAGTCGGTCAGTTATGCCCATTTTTTTGAATTTGGGAGGAGCGCGATTATGCGTTCTACAGTCGTACTCGTTATCAGGCACCTGTAGCTGACTTTTTGTCAGCGACAGGTGCTTGTTACCAGGGTCTCTTGCGGGACCCTTTTTTTTATCATCACTTCCAGCCGCCTGCAGAGATTTAAGGACCCTACTCATGACCATGCAGACCACCGCCAAGCCGAAGGCCAAGACCCGCCAGATGACGGGCGCGGAAATTGTTGTCGCCGCGCTGAAAGAGCAGGGTGTGGACGTGATGTTCGGCTATCCGGGCGGCGCGGTGCTGCCGATTTATGATGCGCTCTACTCAACGCCGGATATCCGCCACGTACTTGTCCGCCACGAACAGGGCGCCGGTCACGCCGCCGAAGGTTATGCCCGATCAAGCGGCAAGCCTGGCGTTGCATTGGTGACATCCGGGCCGGGCGCGACCAATATGGTCACCCCGATCACGGACGCGATGATGGATTCCATCCCGATGGTTGTGATTACCGGCCAGGTGCCGACCCATCTGATCGGCACGGATGCCTTTCAGGAGTGCGACACGGTTGGCATCACCCGTTGCTGTGCGAAACACAATTATCTCGTCACGGACGTGAATGATCTTGCGCATACGATCCACGAAGCGTTTCTGATCGCAACCACGGGGCGGCCTGGCCCCGTTGTGATTGATATCCCGAAAGACATTCAATTTGCGACCGGTCCTTATGTTGGCAAGGATGGCATTTTCAAGCCCACCTATCGCCCGCAGACGACGCCAGACGCTGGCGCGATTGCCGATGCGATCGAGATGATGCGCAAGGCGAGACAACCGGTCTTCTATACGGGCGGCGGCGTGATCAATTCCGGGCCGCAGGCGTCTGAAGCTTTGCGCAAATTGCAGGCGGCGACGGGATTCCCGGTGACATCAACCCTGATGGGCCTGGGTGCATTTCCGGCCAGTCACCCTGACTGGCTTGGCATGCTTGGTATGCATGGGGCGTATGAAGCCAATCATGCGATGCACGATTGCGACCTGATGATCTGCGTCGGGGCGCGGTTTGATGACCGTGTGACCGGCCGCATCGATGCTTTCTCACCCGGGTCGGCCAAGATTCATATCGATATCGACCCGTCCTCGATCAATAAGGTCATCCCGGTCGATGTGCCCGTTATCGGGGATTGCGGTGAGGCGCTCGAGGCTTTGCTGGCGGCGTGGAACAGCGCGAAGGCAAAGACGCCGGACCTCAAGCCCTGGAAGAAACAGATCGATGCCTGGCGCGCGCGCCGCAGCTTTGCCTACGTCAAGAGCGACAGCGAGATCAAACCGCAACATGCCGTCGAGCGTCTATATGAGCTGACCAAGGATCGTGAAACCTATATCACGACCGAGGTGGGCCAGCATCAGATGTGGGCCGCGCAGCATTATCATTTTGAAACGCCCAATCGCTGGATGACCAGCGGCGGTCTTGGCACAATGGGTTATGGTCTGCCGGCGGCTGTCGGTGTTCAGGCGGCCCATCCCGGTGGCCTGGTGATTGATATTGCCGGAGAGGCGAGCGTCCAGATGGTCTTGCAGGAGCTGTCCACCGCGGTTCAGCACAAGCTGCCGATCAAGATCTTTATCCTGAACAATGAGTGGATGGGCATGGTGCGCCAGTGGCAGGAATTGCTGCATGGTGAGCGCTATTCGCACTCTTACAGCGACAGTCTGCCGGACTTCGTGAAACTCGCCGAAGCCTATGGCGGCCTTGGCCTGATGTGTGACCATCCTGGCGAGCTTGACGCGAAAATCCAGGAAATGATCGACTATGATGGACCGGTTGTGTTCGACTGCCGTGTGACCAAGGAAGAAAACTGCCTGCCGATGATCCCATCGGGCGCGGCGCACAATGAGATGATCCTGTCGGAAATTACTGGCGATGAAATTGACGATGCGGGTCGCAAATTGGTGTGATGCAGGCGGCGCAATGCGACATTAGTGGGTTTTCGCCGCCGCTGCCCTCTGGCATGGGGAGGGCAAGGCGTAAGAGGCACCTCATGGCATTTGATACTCTGCTTGAATGGCTGACCAACCATGTCGAGGTGTTGGTGGCGATCCTGTCGGCCATTGTGGCGGTCATGGGCGCGGTGCTGAGCCGCGCCGAAACCCGCCGACAGCGCCGGGTGCACGAGGAAAATCTGCGGCATGCGATTGATGCGCAAAGCCTGTCCTGGGGCAATGCCTGTATCGATATTCTTGTAAAGGCCGCCATGTTTGCCCGCACGCGCCAGCACCACCAGAATGACGCGAGTTTTCTTCAGCAGCGGGTCAACCTGATGCTGGCCGTCTCGTCCCTGGTGGAACGCGGGCGCCTGTTTTTTCCAAATGTCGATCCGGCCAGCAAGGGCGCCGACAAGGAAGGCGCTTATCGCGGCGATCGCCCGCCCGTTCTCGATGCGCTGATGTATGTCTATTATGAACTGGATGCACTGACCCGTACCGACGGGCCAACAGCGCAAAATAGCGGCGATTTCATTGATGATTGCCGGCGCCTTGTTGTGTCCGAGCTTCAGGCACATGTCGATCCGCGTCGCCGCGATGCGATGATTGGGCGATATGATCATCAGCGCCTTGACCATAGAACAGATGCATTAACCCGCGCCGAGACCCTGAAAGCCACACTGAAGACAAGACGTCCCGGTTTGGATTTTGGCGAACGAATAGAGAGACCACAATGACCGATACACCAGCCAGCGCTTATGATTTGAGCCATGATGATGGCGATGAAGAGCGCCGCACGCTCGCGGTTATGGTGGACAATGAGCCCGGTGTCCTCGGCCGCGTCGTCGGTCTGTTTTCGGCGCGCGGTTATAATATTGAGAGCCTGACCGTCGCCGAGGTTGACCGGTCGCGCCATCGCTCACGTATTACCATCGTCACCGCCGGCACCGCGCACATGCTCGAGCAGATTGAAGCCCAGCTGTTGCGCCTTGTGCCCGTGGCCAGCGTCACCGACATCACCAAATCAAAACGTGGCGTCGAGCGAGAGCTGGCCTTGATCAAGGTTGCCGGCACAGGTGACATGCGTGTTGAAGCGCTGCGCCTGTCAGAGATTTTCCGCGCCCGCGTCATCGACACAACCAATGAGAGCTTCATTTTCGAGCTGACCGGCGCGAGCGACAAGATCGACCAGTTTTGCGGGCTAATGGTGCCGCTTGGCCTTGTCGAGGTCAGCCGGACCGGCGTCCTTTCGATCAAACGCGGCGCGACGCTTGGATAAATTTCACGGGCCGTGTATGTGCCCGGTCAGACGAATTTTCGGCGCGCGGCGCCGCCCCCAGATAGAACCGTTTCAAGGAGTGACGTAAGCAATGAAAATCTATTATGAGCAGGATGCTGATCTCGGCCTGATCCAGAGCAAGAAAGTGGCGATCATTGGCTATGGTAGCCAGGGGCATGCCCATGCGCTGAACCTGAAAGATAATGGCGTTGATGTGCGCATCGGCCTGCAGCCGACTTCCGGCTCCAAGCCAAAGGCAGAAGGTGAAGGCCTTGAGGTGATGTCGCCATCTGATGCGACCCAGTGGGCCGACGTGGTTATGATCCTGGTTCCAGACGAAAAACAAGCTGTGCTCTGGGCCAATGAGATCGAGCCGCATGTCCGCGATGGTCAGCACATCATGTTCGGTCATGGCTTCAACATTCACTATAATCTGATCCGCCCGCCTGCCGGCGTTGACGTCTCGCTGTCGGCGCCAAAAGGCCCAGGCCACACGCTGCGCGCGCAGTTCCAGATGGGCTTTGGCCTGCCGGGCCTCATCGCCATCCATCAGGATGCGACCGGCGCGGCTCAGGAAGTGGCACTGTCTTACTCAAAAGGGATCGGCAATACGCGCGCCGGTGTGATTGAGACCAGCTTCAAGGAAGAAACCGAGACGGACCTTTTCGGCGAGCAGGCTGTTCTGTGCGGCGGCATTGTTGAACTGATCAAGACCGGTTTCGAAACGCTGGTCGAGGCCGGCTATGCGCCCGAAATGGCCTATTTTGAGTGCCTTCACGAAACCAAGCTGATCGTTGATCTGATCTATGAAGGCGGCATCGCCAATATGAACTATTCGATCTCCAATACCGCGGAGTATGGCGAATATGTCACCGGCCCGCGCGTTGTGAACAGCGAGACCAAGGCAGAGATGAAGCGCGTGCTGGACGATATCCAGTCCGGCAAGTTTGCCCGTGACTGGGTGCTGGAAAATCAGGCCGGCGCACCAAGCTTCCTGTCAATGCGCTCACGCATGAATGATCACATGATTGAAGAAGTTGGCGAAAAGCTGCGCGGCATGATGCACTGGGCACAGAATGATCGCCTGGTCGACAAGGCGCGCAACTAGGCGCGCCTAACCCGCCATTCGGCGGCCTTGTCGAGCGAGACAATATCACTGGAATGTGGGCGCCAACCGGACCATTGGACCTGGTTGCGCCCGCTTTGCTTTGCCGCATAAAGGGCTTTGTCGGCGGCCTCGAACCAGCTGGTGAATGTGGTCGATTTGTCTGCCGATATGGTCACCATGCCGATACTGATCGTGACGTGAAGCCCGTCATCGAACGTGTGTGCGGCAATGGCCTCTCGCAGGCGTTCGGCGCAGGCATTGGCCGCCGACTTGGTCTTGGTCGAGATCAGCATGCAAAACTCTTCGCCGCCAAACCGGGCATAGGCATCTTCGCCGCGGCAGTGATCGCGCAGGAAGTCTGTGACCTTGACCAGGACATCGTCGCCGAAAGCGTGTCCATATTTGTCATTCACCGTCTTGAAGTGATCAATGTCGATCACAATCAGCGTTAGCAATTGCGCACGGTTCATGCTGGCGGCGACGGTTTGGTCAAAATGCTCAACAAAGGCGCGCCTGTTCAGCGCACCTGTCAGTGCATCAGAGCTTGCAAGATCGCGGAACTCGGCGCGTTCAAGGACGGCATTGTCGCGCTCAATCCGAATGTCGTACATCCGAAACACGACCAGTGCGGAGGTCAACAGCGATTCCAGCAAGAGTGATGGGAAGAGGCCGAGTTCCAGTATCGATGTCTCGTCAATCACACCGAGCCCGCGCAGGATTCGTCCGGCGACATAGATGATCATCGGCACCCAGGCGAGCAGCTGCAATTGGGCAATGCGGCTGCGTTTGAGTGCGCCAATTGTCAGTGAAATCACAATCGTGCTCATGGGAAGGATCGCCGTGGCATGGATCACCATCGAGCCAACGTGCACATAGGCTGGCGCCGTTGCCATCGCCACGGCCGACACAATCACTGGTATAACCCCGGCAATCGGCAGGGCGTCATACCAGAACCGGCCAATATAATCCGGCCCGCAAAGCGTGCGCGTCAGGTTTGCGGCAAAGAAGAAGGCGAGTGCAATCGCCATATGGTCGATGACAGAGCGCGTCACCGGTGTGATGTCGATGGGCAAAACAAAGATCAGACCGGTCCACGAGAAGGCGTAAAACAGAGCCGATGCCAGCATGCCGAAATGGTGTGGCAGGAAGCTGTAGCGGACCACAGGATAAATCAGCAAGACCAGCACAAGCGGGGTCAGCAGAATGCCGGTCAGAAGGCTGTAGACAAGAATACTGCTGGTCTGGGTATCGAGAATGGTCTGGTAATTGACGAGTTCGATATCCGCCCAGTTAAGCGGATCCCATGACTGCTCCACGCCAATCAGCGCGCCGGTTGGCACTTCGCTGTTTGGGCCCAAGATCGGGAAGGCGTTAAAGCCAGGTACGAAGGAGGTTTTGGTCAGCTCAAGCGGCGCATAGCGTTGTGGGCGAATTTGCCCATCGGCAAAAATCGGCGCGATGACCATCCCGCCATGGTGCGAAAGCCGTGTCAGCAGGGCGGGGTCTTCTTTTGTGGCAGCCAGCTCCTGCAGGTCGACATAGAGCCAGATATTTGGCGCGGTTTGCTCGAGTGCGCGCGGCCCGCAATCAAATTCAGACAGCCGGTCTTTCGCCGCGCGGGCATCAAGCTTGGTGCCAGCTGCCATGACGCAGATCCGGTCGCCGACATTGATGGGCGAAGCATCAGCAGGTCCAGTCCAGACCGCCGCGATCGCGACCACTAGCCAGGCCATCATCCGGATTGAGCGAATAAACATTTCGTCTTGTATCAATCGCAGCTTAAGATCAGCTGGACGGGTGAGCCAAATGCGATCATCTAATGAAAGCAATTGTTTACCTTCATGTCTGGGTGAATATTGACATCGCTGTCATTTCTCTTCATTCACACTGTGAAACACCAAGCCTGGGGTCTGTATGGCAGAGTTCATTCCGGTCGATCCGTTTGATATTGTCATCTTTGGCGGCACCGGTGATCTGGCCCGTCGCAAGCTCCTGCCGGCTCTGTTTCATCGCTGGCGTGACGGGCAGCTTGATGCCACCACGCGCATTATTGGCGTCTCGCGCAGCGAGTTGGACGATGCCGGGTTTCACGCTTTCGCTTTTGAGGCCTGCGATGAGGCCACGCCTGAAAGTCTGAACAAGACCGAATGGAAGAAGTTTCAGAAACACCTTCAATTCTTCCAGATGGATGCAACCGATGCGGGCGCTGACTGGGATTCGCTGAAGGAGGCGCTGACAATCAAGGCGGGTCGTCCAACCATTTTCTATCTGGCGGTCACCCCGAAAATCTATGTGCCGATCTGTCAGGTGCTGGGCGAGGTGGGGCTGGCTGAAAATGATGCGCGTGTCGTTCTGGAGAAACCGGTCGGGACCGACCTTGGTTCGGCGCGGGCGATCAATGAAGGTGTCGGGGCGGTCTTCGCAGAAGACTGTATCTATCGGATCGATCATTATCTCGGCAAGGAAACCGTTCAGAATCTGATGGTGCTTCGGTTTGCCAACTCGCTGTTCGAGCCGCTGTGGAACCGTACCGCGATCGACCATATTCAGATCACCGTGGCGGAGCATTACGGGGTTGGTGATCGCGCGGGCTATTATGACGGGTCGGGCGCCATACGGGACATGGTGCAGAACCACTTGCTGCAGCTTCTTTGTCTGATTGCAATGGAGCCCCCAAACTCGGTCAATGGGGATGCGATCCGAACTGAGAAAATCAAGGTTTTACAGGCGCTTCGGCCCATCTCCCCGAAATACGTTTATCAAGATACGGTGCGTGGCCAGTACCTCGCCGGCAATCTGAATGGCGAGCAAGTGCCAGGCTATCTTGAAGAGCTTGGTCATGACAGCAACACCGAGACGTTTGTTGCCATTAAGGCGGCGATCGACAATTGGCGCTGGGCGCGCGTGCCATTCTATCTGCGGACGGGCAAGCGGATGAAGGCGCGCCATTCAGAGATCGTCGTCCATTTTCGCCCCACACCGCATGCCATGTTTGATCAGAAACAGGCCCTCTCGAACCGGCTTGTAATCAATGTTCAGCCCGACGAGGGCGTACAGCTCTATCTGCAGATTAAGGAGCCGGGGCCGGGCGGCCTGCGTATTCGTTCCTTGCCTTTGAACCTGTCTTATCAGGATAATTTCCAGGTCCGTTACCCCGACGCCTATGAGCGTTTGTTGATGGATGTTGTGCGCGGTAATCTCTCGCTCTTCATGCGCCGTGAAGAGGTTGAGGCGGCCTGGACATGGGTGGATGGCGTCATCGCCGCCTGGGCCGATGCTGAAGTGCCGATGCGGACCTATTCGGCGGGCGTTGAAGATGGGCCCGTGGAATCGCGGCTCTTGATGCGCCAGGACAATCGAGACTGGTGGGAGGCCTGACGCCATGACGACGCTTCATCCCAAAATCGCTGAGGTCACCGCGCGGATAGAAGCGCGCTCGGCTGACACGCGCGCGGCCTATCTTGAAATGATCCGTGGGCGCCGGCCAGGCGGGCTTGCCCGCGCGAAACTGTCGGAGGGTAATCTGGCACATGCCTCGGCAGGCTGCGCGGTCGTCGACAAGGTCGAATTGCTGGGTGGCACATGGCCGAATATCGGCATTGTCACCGCCTATAATGACATGCTCTCGGCGCATGCGCCGTTCGAGCATTATCCGGAAATCCTGCGCGATGAGGCGCGCAAGAATGGTGCCACCGCGCAGGTGGCGGGCGGTGTGCCGGCCATGTGTGATGGGGTGACCCAGGGCCAGGAAGGCATGGAGCTGTCCCTGTTCTCACGGGATGTCATCGCCATGGCGTCGGCTGTCTCGCTCAGCCATGACGCATATGACGCTGCGCTGCATCTTGGCGTATGTGACAAGATCATTCCGGGCCTCACGATCGCCGCGCTGCGCTTTGGCTGGCTGCCGCACATTATGGTGCCGGCTGGTCCGATGCCGTCCGGGCTGCCCAATCCTGAAAAGCAGCGCATCCGACAGGAATTTGCGCTTGGAAAAGTCGATCGCGCCGCGCTCCTGAAGGCAGAATCGGACAGTTATCACAGTCCCGGCACCTGTACCTTTTACGGCACGGCCAATTCCAACCAGATGCTGATGGAAGTCATGGGCTGTCATGTGCCCGGCGCAGCCTTTGCCAATCCGGGCACGCCTGTACGCGAGGCGCTGACCCGCGCGGCTGTGCGTCAGGTGCTGGAGAATTCCATCCACAAGTCTTATGCGCCGATGGGGGAGATGATTGATGCGCGCAGCGTGGTCAACGCGCTGGTCGGGCTGATGGCGACGGGTGGGTCGACCAATCACGCGCTGCACATTCCGGCGATGGCCGCTGCGGCTGGCTTCCAGGTCACGCTGGAAGACTTTGCCGATGTCAGCGCCGTTGTGCCGCTGCTCTGCCGAATCTATCCCAACGGGCCGGCCGATGTGAACCATTTCCATGCTGCTGGCGGTATGGGCTTTGTTATCCGAGAGCTTGTTGAAGCCGGGCTGATCAATGGCGCGGCGCGCGGCGTCGCTGGGCCTATCGCGGGTTACAGTCAGGAGCCCTGGCTTGATGGCGACACGCTGAAATGGCGCGAGGCGCCCGATGTCAGCGGCGATCTCGAGATCATCAGGCCTGTCAGCGATCCTTTTTCTGAGCATGGCGGGCTGCAAATGCTCGATGGCCCGCTGGGCAGCGGCGTCATCAAGATATCTGCGGTCAAACCTGATCGCCATGTGATCGAGGCGCCCGCCCGCGTGTTTGATAACCAGCATGCTGTAAAGGCTGCATTCGAGGCAGGCGAGCTTGACCGCGATGTGGTCGTTATTGTTCGGTTTCAGGGCCCATCTGCGAACGGTATGCCAGAGCTGCATGCACTCTCCCCGGCGCTTGGCGCGCTGCAGGACAAGGGCTACCGCGTGGCCCTCGTCACCGATGGGCGCATGTCAGGCGCGACGGGCAAATTCCCAGCCGCCATTCACGTCGGGCCGGAGGCTGCGCGCGGCGGGCCTTTGGCTCGCGTGCAGGACGGCGATGTGATCCGGCTCGACGCCGCCTCTGGCCGGCTCGACATTCAAGACGATGAAGGCACGTTCAATGCGCGCGCGCCGGCCACTTATAGCCCGAATGATCATGGCGTCGGAC
>JBCCMX010000022.1:0-21654 GCA_039026135.1 Pseudomonadota bacterium
GCCGCTTGCTTCCTGCTGGCGGCAAGCCATGCGCCCTGGCGCCAATATGTGCCTGTCAGCCCCGCCGACCTATTGCAGATGCTGCCCGCCCGATAGACGGCGCGCGGCGAGCCACAAGCTGGAAAGCCCCAAGCAAAGCGTCCAGAAGACGAAGAATGGCGCCTCGCCGCCTGCGCTTGCGCCAATCACCCCCGATACGGCGCACACCGCGCTCAGCCCCCAATAAAGGACGGCAACCTCCATATGGCTCCAGCCGGCTTTGATCAGGCATTGATAGGTGTGATCGCGGTGGGCCTTCAGCAAAGACCGGCCATGTTTCGTCCGCCAGATCAGCGTCAGCAAGACATCGACAAGAAAGGGCAGGGCAAAGGTCGCGACTGTCCACACAGGCAAGCCGGTGGCAAGGCCCAGCCCCGCAAACAGGGCGCCGAGCCCCAGCGCGCCGCCATCGCCGGCATAAAGCCGCCCGCGCAGATTGTGGAACAGAAAGCCTGCCATCGCGCCGAGCAGGATCAGCCATAAATAGTGGAGACCAATACTGCCAGCCGGCTGGCTGGCGGCGGCGAGACCTGCAAACATGAAAGCAAGGCTGCCAACGGTCAGCCCGTTCGAACCATCCATGAAATTGGCGCCATTTGTGAAGACCAGAAGCCATAGCGCGCTGCCGATAATGAGGACCGGCGTGGCCGTGATATCGCCAAACGGCGTGGTCATTCGCTCGGGCACCAGTCCAAGAACAGGCGCGGCAATGCAGGCAGCGACCAGCACGCCGAGCTTTGCCAGGGCCGGTGGATCGGTCAGGTCATCCCAAAGGCCGACCATGAAACAGACCCCGACAAAGGTCGCAAGTGTGCGGCTGGCATCGGTCAGTCCGAAGCCTGGCCCGAACACCAGGATACAGATCAGCGACATGATAAAGGCCGCTCCAAAGATCGCCGCACCGCCAAGCAGGGGGACAGGCGCCGCCTGCATCTTTCGGTTTGAGTCAGGCGCGTCAACAATGCCGGATTTCATGGCGAGGGCGCCAAAAAATCCGCTGAGGGCCGCGCTGGCGAGCGTGACAAGAAGTGCCAGTAAGATCTCAACAATCGGCATGCTTCAGGCCCCCAGCCATGTTGCCGCGAACCACCAATCGGGATGCTCTGTTTTCAGCGCTTTGGCTCCGCGCGTGGCGGCATCTATTGTGTCGAACACGGCGAAACAGGTTGCGCCTGACCCACTCATCCGCGCCAGCTGCACGCCCGGCAAGCGGCCCAGCGTGTCCAATGTCTCACCAATTTCCGGAACCAGCGCGATGGCGGGCGCTTCAAGGCTGTTGGTCGTTTCCGCCTTTAGATAGTCGATAAAATGAGGGGCCGAGGCGTGCTGCGGCCGAGGCATTGGGTGCGGCGGCATCTGCGAGCCCACCTCGTCAAAATGGCGAAAGACCGGTCCTGTCGGACAAGGCACGCCCGGATTGACCAAGAGTGCCGGCAGCCGCGGAACTGCGGCAAGCGGCTGGTAGATTTCGCCCTCTCCGCGCATCACGCCGCTGGCGGCATAAAGGCAGGCCAGCACGTCGCCGCCAAGGCGCGGCGCGACGGCCTTTGCCATGTCCAGCGCGCTGGCATTGCCAGCTGCGCGGTGGATCAAACGCAGCGCTGCTGCCGCGTCGGCTGACCCGCCGCCAATCCCGGCGGCGCAGGGCAGGGTCTTTGTCAGCGTGAAGGCGAGCGGCGGCGTCTCAGGATACGCCTCCATCATCGCGTTTGCGGCGGCAAGAACCAGATTGTCCTGCACCGGCCCGGCATCGCCGGCAAATGGACCATCCACCACAAGGCTCATATGTTCGGCGGGCCGGGCGATGAGCGTGTCTGCCGCAGACGAGCCGGCAAAGCAGACAAGCGAGACAAGATCGTGCCGGCCGTTCGCTTTGACCGGCCCGACATGCAAGGAGAGGTTCACCTTGGCGGGCGCAAGCTCTGAGAAGTCAGTCATGAACCGCCGCGAACACCCACTGCTTTGATCATTGAAAGACCGCTGGAGAGCTTTGCTGTGATCGCCGCGCGGTCTTTGTCATCCTCGACATAAAGCAGCGCGCGCTCCCATTGATAGCCCGCTTCGGTATAGCGGCCAACCTGCCAATAGGCATCGCCGAGATGATCGAGAATTTCACTGTCCTGGGGTTCCAGCGAAACGGCCAGTTCCAGATAGAACACGGCACGGTCATAGTTTTGCAGCTTGTAATGCGCCCAGCCGAGACTGTCAGTGATGGCGCCATTCATCGGTTTCAGGCGCACGGCTTTTTCGATAAGCGACAGGCCATCCTGCAGATTGATCCCGCGATCAATCCAGGCATAGCCGAGATAGTTCAGCAAGCTGGCTTCATCCGGCGCCAGACCAATCGCGGTTTGCAGATCGTTCTCAGCCGGCGGCCAATAGCCCAGGCGTTCGCGCGCCGCGCCGCGCGCAAAATAAATGCGCCAGTCATAATGCCCGCGCGCCGCGTCATCGGCAATGACATCGCTTAACGTGTCTTCGCCCTCTCCATCGCGGCCGAGCGAGATCAACAGGTCCGCCAGCTGAATGCGAATATTGCGATTATTGGTGCGCTTCAGCGTTTCGCGGGCCAGGGCCAGCGCTTCGTCATCAAAGCCCTCGCGTCGCAAAACCCAGGCCAGCTGGCCCTGCGCGCTTGTGTGAAAGGGTGATGTGTCCGGTATCGAGACCAGCAGCGACATGGCCTCATTGCGCCGGTCAGCGCGGTCAAGCACATCAGCCCACAGCGTCTTGGCGGCATCGAGATTGGGGTCAAGATACACAGAAGGGGCGAAATAGACCGCGGGCAGATCATTGTCGGAGTCGACGGCGAGTGCGGCTGTTGCCGCATAGATGGCAAGGGCGGCGCCTTGCTGAATCGTTCGGCGTTGGGGCGGGGCGACGTCACCGGCGTACAGTTCGCGTGAGAGCGCCATCAGCGCGGGATTGCGCCCAATGTCCTGACGAAATGCATTGAGCAGCTGCCTGGCTTCTTCGTCTCGCCCGGCCTGACTGAGCAGCCGGACTTGTGCCTCAACGCCCACGGCGAGACGGATATTATTGTCCCAGTTCTGCGTCAGCGCCGCAAGCGCGCCGTCATCATCGCCCTGACTGATCTTCATCAAGGCGGCCAAAGTCTTGGCGACCGCGTTCAGAATAGGGTCCGCGCCTCCGGCATTTGACTGCAGCTGCAGCGCGTTTTCCGGGTCGCTTTCGAGTGCGCTCCAGGCTACGAGGCTGCGGGCCATCAGGGCGTGAAACGGGCGGATCCATGGCCGGTTGAGGCTTGACAGAGACTGAATGTCCTCGCCGCTGGCAATTGCGTCGACAGCCAGGATCAATCGCGGCAATTCGGTCTGATCCAGCGTCTCGACTGGAAGGCCCTCGGCAAGCTCTATGGCGAGCGCCACATCTCCAACCATTAGCGCTGAAAACACCGCGCGCTCACCGATTGTGGCGTCTTCGGGGACCTGCTGGATAACCGTTGCGTAGCTTTGTGCAGCCGTTTCGGGATCATTGGTCAGCGAGGCGTAACGCGCTTTTGAAAAATCACCATATGTGCGCGCTGTTTCAATCGTGACGGCATCCGATTTGGCCCGCGAGAGGGCGGCTTGAAAACCGGATCCGGATGGGCCAGAGGCGCACGAGGTGAGCACGAGGCTGAGGGCCGACAAGAAAGCAAGACGGATCATCGACAAACTGTCCCAAGGTCTTGATGGTTCGGCAAGAGCCGCGTTCCATTTAAGAGCGTTGAACTTTAAATGTCGTTGCGTTCGACTTCATTGTCATCGCCCAGTGACACATCGGGTAAGGGGCGTTTCTCGGGCGCAGGCTCGTTCAATCCGTTTTCCAGCTTGTCAGCGATTTTCGCGCGCTCTTTGTCTGGCGGAAATTCAGCCAGAGCGATTCCCCAGGCTTCGCGCGCTTTGTCCTTGTCGCCCTGATGCCAGTAGATGTCGCCGAGATGATCCTCGATCTCCCAGTTGCGGTTCGGCAGGATTTCAGCCTGGCTCTGCTCGATATAGCGCTGAGCGCCGTCAAGATCGCCAAGCTTGTAGCGCACCCAGCCATAGCTATCGGCGATATAGGGATCGTTCGGCGCCAGGAGTGAGGCACGCGCCAGCACGCGGTAAGCCTCTTCATATCGTTCGGTATGGATCACGAGATAATAGCCGAGCGAGTTCAGCATATACGGGTCATTCGGCCGCGAGAGCGCTTCATTGCGCATCAGGATCAGACCCTCATCAATCTTGCCGGCCTGCGCCAGGCGATCGGCCAGCACCATGCGGCGATCATGCGTATCGTCTATGGCCACCGCGGCGCGGGCCTGAAGCAGCGCGTCATCATGCTCGCCGAACTGGCTGTAGATTGTGGAACTCATGCCGTGGGCCGAGGCGCGCTCGGCCTCTGTCTCGGCCAATTGGTCAAGCTGGCTGGCCAGCGACAAGGCCTTGCCGCGTTTGTCCATCAGCGCATAAAGGCCCATCGCGGCCGCTGTTGTGGCCAATCTGTCATCGGCTTCGGCAAGATCGATGGCCGCATCAAGCGCGTCTTCAGCCTTGTCAAACTCGTTCTGACGCAGGTGAACAGATGCGGCCGCCATTTTCAGATCATTGGTCTGCTCGGGCGCGCTGTTCAGCACGTGCGCGGCGGCATCAAACATCGCCTCATCGTAGAAATCATCGAAAATTGCGAGGCGCAGTGAGTCGTTTTCCGGGTCTTGCAGCAGGGCAAGTTGATCAAATGTGCCTTTCGCCTCGTCATAGCCGCGCTCACGTTCACCCATTAGCGCACTGGCAATCAGGCGCTGATAGGCGAGCGACAGGGAATAGTCGCTAAGCGCGCGCGAAAAAGCGGTGCGGACCGATAGCGGTTCATCATCAATGCCGCGCCCCGAGGCGAGTGAGGCAATGGCATCATCATAGCGCGCCTTTTGCTCAGGTTGGGCGGCGGCGAGCCGGCGATACTGGATCTGCGCATCCTCAATGCGGCCAAGGCGGCGCAGCAGCAGCGCCTTGCGCGAGACGACCAGCTGAACATGCGAGAAGACCAGCCCGCGCGGGTCAAACTCATGCTCAGGCGCGACGATGTCAGCGGGCGTAATCACTGAATAGACCGCCAGCGCATCCTCGCTGCGCCCGATCGCATCCAGAAGCGCGGCAAAGGATAAATCGCCCGACAGACCCGGCAGCTCGTTGGTGACCGCGCGGTGGGCGTCGACGGCCTCGTCGGCCTGGCCGTCCAGTGCCAGATACCAGGCCTTGAGGAATGCGCCTGTTGTCTGTGTTGCTTCATCCTCAAGCGCCGGCGCCAGCGTTTCCAGGGCGCCCGCATAGTCCCCGCCGGCGGCCTCGTCGAGCGACAGGACCGTGGCGGCAAAACCGCTGACATAACCGTCTTTCACCGTGCCCGTCTGGATGGAGGCGATATAGGCGGCCATATCGCCGGCGCGCACCGCGTCTGAGGGGTCTTCATAGGCGACCAGACCGACAGGTGTGCTTCGCGCGTTTAAAACGGCTGTCGCCATCGCGGCATCAGATACGTCATAAGCGCCGGTAAAGGTCGCCAGCGCTTTCACCAATTGCTGTTCGCGCGGTGTCAGCTCGCCATAGGCGGGCTCGCTCGGCGTACTGGCGCATCCAGCCAGCGCGCCGGCGGTCAGGCCGAGAAAAATGCGTCTGAGAACGGTCATTTTATTGTCCTTGATGTCAGGCCTATGTATTTGCCGCTGCCGGCCCTTGGTGTCCAGAGTTTGCTGGCGCTGAGACTGTTATCAATGCTGTCATGCCTGGGCATCGGACGATTTGAAGAATGGCGTCTTGCAATTTCCATAAAGTTTGATATCAAACTATAATAGTTCGATATCAAACAAAAGGAGCTTGGCCATGGTGTCTCGACGCGGTGTATTGAAACTGATTGGGGGCGGAACGGTGGTTGCCGCCACCTCGATGGGTGGTTTTGTGGCCCTGAATGGCCCGTCGCACGCGGCGCGGGCGCCGTGGCGAGAAGCCGGGCAGCAAGGTGAGTATCGCGCGCGTGCGCTATCTTTCGCTCTGCTGGCGCCCAATCCGCACAATCGTCAGCCCTGGCTGGTTGATCTGGAAGGTCAGAACGCGCTGGCGCTTTACTGCGATCTTGATCGGCGCCTGCCCGCGACAGATCCGTATGACCGCCAGATCACAATCGGCTGCGGTGCTTTCCTTGAGCTGCTGGCCATGGCCGCCGCGCAGGAGGGGTGCCGCACCGAGATCACGCCGTTTCCAGACGGGTCAGATGCGGACACACTGGACCAAAAACCAGTGGCGCGCGTGCGCTTTTTTGCCGGGGAGGCCGAGCCCGACCCGCTCTTTGCGCATGTGCTTGATCGGCGCTCGAACAAGGAGGTTTATCAACCGCGTGACGTGGCGCCAGAGGCGCTGGCCGCCCTGGAAACTGACGCGCGCGCGTTTGATGTTCTGCCCGGCACGACTGGCAACGCAGCGATGGCAAGCACGCTGCGCGACCTGACCTGGCAGGCGCATCAGGTCGAGGCGATGACGCCCTATACCCATCAGGAATCGGTTGACTTGATCCGTATCGGTGCGCGCGAAGTGGCGGCCAACCCGGATGGGATCGAACTTGAAGGGCCGATGATCGCGGCGGCCAAACTGACGGGAATGATCACAAGGGACACGTTGGGCGACCCGACATCCGACGCGTTCCGGCAGGGCCTGGACATGTATGAGGCCAGGGCGATGTCGGCCCGCGCTTTTGCCTGGCTGGCCACAGCGGGCAATACAAGGCAGGATCAGCTAAATGCGGGCCGTGCCTATGTGCGGTTGAATCTGCGGGCAACGGCGCTCGGACTGGCGATCCATCCCTGGAGCCAGGCGCTGCAAGAGTATCCTGAAATGTCTGGCCTTTACCGCGAGGTTCACAGCTTGATCGGGGACGGAAATCGCCTTCAAATGCTGGTACGGGTGGGTTATGCCCCAAACGTTATACCCACGCCGAGACGCGGTTTGGACGCGCATTTAAGGGCTTAAGGAGGCTTGGCTGACCGACGAACAGGATATTTCGGCGCTTTATTTTCAGCTCTTCACAGAGATTGGCATTATCAGCCAGTTATCCTCCAACCGGCTGGAACGTGTTCTGCCGCATGGTTTGACCCAGGCGCAGTTTACCGTGCTCAACCATTGCGCCCGGCTGGGCGATGGCTGGACGCCGGCGCGGCTTGCCAGTGCTTTTCAGGTTACAAAAGGCACGCTGACCAGCACGCTGAAACGCCTATCCGCCAAGGGTTTTATATCCGTTCGTCCGGACCCTGATGACGGCCGGTCAAAGCGGGTTTTCCTCACCGATGCAGGCCGCTCGGCGCGCGAGGATGCGGTCAAGGCGGCGAGCGAGGTGCTTGCTGATGTGCCGAAGGCGCTGCCGCCGGACAGGCTCGCGGATGTATTGCCGAAGCTCACCGCTTTGCGTACCTGGCTCGACAATAATCGCTAGGCTTTCAGCGCGGCGGCGTGATGGGCGATATGATCGGCCATGAAGCTGGCAATGAAATAGTATGAGTGATCATAGCCCGGCTGCATCCGATGGGTGACGGCCTGGCCGTGATTGCGCGCATGCTCAAGGAAAAGGGCTGGGTCGAGCTGCTCATTGAGAAACGGGTCGGCCTCGCCCTGATCGATCAGAATGTTGGCGCGGCTTTGGCGTTTTTGCACAAGCTCAGTGGCGTCATAGGCTTCCCAGACCGGCGTTGGCGCGCCGAGATAAGCCTCGAACGCTTTCTTGCCCCAGGGCACGCGCGCGGGCGAGACAATGGGGGCAAACGCGCTGCAGGACTTGTAAATGTCCATGTTTTTCAGATGCAGCGTTATGGCGCCGTGGCCGCCCATGGAGTGACCGGTAATGCCCTGACGTGTCATATCTGCTGGAAAGTTTGCGGCGATGATCTCAGGCAATTCGCCTGCAATATATTGGTCCATATGGTAATGGCTGGCCCAGGGCGCCTGGGTTGCCGAGAGGTAGAAACCTGCACCCTGTCCCAGATCATAGGCCTCGTCATTGGGCACGCCATCGCCGCGCGGGCTGGTGTCTGGCGCAATCACCATCAGGCCATGGGCTGCCGCATGCGCTTGTAGCCCTGACTTTTCCATGACGTTCGCCCAGGTGCAGGTCAGGCCCGACAGATACCACAGCACTGGAAACGGCCCCTTTCCTGGCGGGGTAAAGACAGCGAACCGCATGGTGCAGCGGGTGCTCTGGGCATCATGGTCGCGAACTGACAGCGTGCCGCCATGTGAGGCCCAGGATGAGATTTCGGTCAGTGTGCTCATTTTGGCTCCGTATGAGAAAAATCAGGCGTTTGAAACATGAAGTCTCGTTATTTTGATTGCGATCAGTTGTTTTGTGGCAGGGCGTGTTCTGTTATCTCCTTGCCAAAGACCACCGCGTCCAGATGAAATCAAACAAAGATCGGTCAAACATGAGCTTACCAAACAATATTTCACCGCCGACGCCGGAAGAAGTGGCCGCCGCCAGCGGCATCAGCCGACAGGCCGGAAAGGACTGGCAATCCTACGAACAAAGAAGTGCCCGGATCGGCGCGACAATTGGCGACAAGCTGTCTGCTTATTTCGCGCCGCCCTTTGCGGGTCTGCGGGTGCTTGACTGGGGCTCGGCGCTGGGCGGCGTCGCGATCTGGCTGGCAAATCGCTACGAGATGGAGATGCACGCAGCCGATGTTGATCCTCACTCCATGGCGTGGCTTGAAAAGCAGAGTGTCGGCGTCAGAGCCTGGAATCTTATGCCGCAAAAACCCTTCCCGTTTGAGGACGACTATTTCTCCGCCATTTACGGTGTGTCGGTCTTTACGCATATCCCGCCCGAATGGGTCGAGTTCTATCTTGAAGAGCTGCGCCGTGTAGCCAAACCCGGCGGATTGGTCATGATGACCTTCACCGGCTATTACAAGGTTGAAAACGACAAGACCAAACGCGCCAATGACCAGCTACGCCCCAAAAGCATCGAAGAAGTGCGTGAGGCGGGCGTGTTCTATCGCTCTTATCCGCAAGAAAACCAATCCAAAATGGATTTCACCAAACATGGCGACTATGGTTTAGCGGCCCATTCGGATGAGTACATCCAGGAGACATTTGGCAAGTATTTTGAAATTGTCTCAATCGATGAAGGCGCGATCGCATTCCAGAACATAGTCGCCATGAAAAAGCGTTAGCGCGCCCGCCACACCGGCCGAATTTCGCGCGTGTCGTTTAGCCCCGCAGCAAGGCGCAAAGCTTGTTGCCGTCTGGGTCACGCAAATAAGCAAGGTAGACCTTGAAGCCATTGGTTTCGCGCCAGCCTGGCGGATCTTCGATGCTTACCCCGCCTGCGGCCAGACCAGCAGCATGCCATGCGTCAGCTTCTTCGGGTGTCTCCATCGCAAAGCCAATCGTACCGCCATTGGCAAAGGTGGCCACCTCACCGTCAATCGGCAGGCTGACCATGAAAATATTCTTCCGGTGGATGTAGAGCAGACGGCCTTTTGGATCCACGCTGCCTTCGCGCCCGCCCATCGCCTTGAAGAGCGCATCGTAAAAGATCTTGGCTTTGTCCAGATCGTTTGATCCGACCATAACGTGACTGAACATGTCTTTCTCCTCGGTCTTGACCTAGAATACCACGACGCTGCGAATGCTCTCGCCGGCATGCATGAGGTCAAAGGCCTTATTGATGTCATCAAGTGGCATCGTGTGCGTGATCATCGGATCGATCTCGATCTTTCCGTCCATATACCAGTCAACAATTTTGGGCGTGTCTGTGCGGCCACGCGCGCCGCCAAAAGCGGTGCCTTTCCAAACCCGTCCTGTCACCAGCTGGAAGGGACGCGTGGAGATTTCCTTGCCCGCTTCGGCGACGCCGATGATGATGCTCTCGCCCCAACCGCGATGACAGCATTCCAGCGCCTGACGCATCACGTCGGTATTGCCGGTGGCATCGAATGAGTAGTCCACCCCGCCACCGGTCAATTCGACAATATGCGCGACCACGTCGTCGACGTTTTTGGGGTTTACGAAATGGGTCATGCCGAATTTGCGGCCCCATTCTTCCTTGTCATCGTTGATGTCAACGCCAATGATCTTGTCCGCGCCAACCATTTTGGCGCCTTGAATAACATTCAGACCAATGCCGCCGAGCCCGAACACAGCAATATTGTCGCCTGCTTGGACTTTTGCGGTATTGGTGACCGCGCCGACGCCAGTGGTCACGCCGCAGCCAACATAACACGCCTTGTCGAACGGCGCGTCCTCACGGATCTTCGCCACCGCAATTTCCGGCAGGACAGTGAAGTTGGAAAAGGTTGAGCAGCCCATATAGTGATAGATGGTCTGCCCCTTATAGGAGAAACGCGATGTCCCGTCGGGCATCACGCCCTTGCCCTGCGTTGCCCGGATAGAGGTACACAGATTTGATTTCTGGCTGGTGCAGGTTTTACATTCTCGGCATTCTGGCGTGTAAAGTGGGATGACATGGTCGCCGTCTTTCACGCTCGTCACACCCGCTCCGACCTCGCGCACGATACCGGCGCCTTCGTGGCCGAGAACACTTGGAAAAAGGCCTTCGCTATCGAGACCATCCAGCGTGTAGGCATCGGTGTGGCAAATCCCGGTGGCCATAATCTCGACCAGCACTTCGCCAGCTTTGGGGCCTTCCAGATCAAGTTCGACAATCTCAAGTGGCTTTTTGGCTTCAAAAGCAACAGCTGCGCGTGTTTTCATGGGGCCCTCCAATTTTATCAGTCGAGTAGCGCTCTCCTGGCGCCAAGGCAATACTGCCGGGCTCAGTTATAACTTGCCAGAACCTCGTCGATCACCCGTTCCAGGTCCTTTACAGTCGTGACGTATTTCAAGCTGCTGCAATGGGGCCGATAGCGCGGTATCTCGCTGTCGCCGGTCCCCCATAGCGAGGGCGGCTCAGGGCACAGCCAGATGGTCCGCTTGGCCCGCGCGGCGGCAGCACTGAAAATATCGACCCTCGGATCGGCATTGTTCGATCGCCCGTCGCCGAGCATGATCAGCGTTGTGCGCCGATCAATCTGATCCCAATGATCGGTCTGAAAGTCGATCAGCGACTGGCCATAATCTGTCGAGCTTTGGCCAACCCGTCTGATAATCTTGTCCATGACTGGGTCAAACGCATCGGCATCGAGAATTTCGCCGACATCTTTCAGATTGCCTGAAAAGGCATAGGCGCTGAGATCGGGCACAGCCTCATACAGGCTGTAGAGCAACATCAAAAAGAAACGCACTGTTTTCGATACCGAGCCTGAGACATCGCAGATGGCAATGATTTTCGGCCGATCACGCTTGGTCTGTTTCCAGGTCAGGTCAAACGGCACGCCGTCAAAGCCGGCATTGGCGCGCATTGTCTTGCGCACGTCCAGTTGGCCGCGATTTTTCTTATGGCGCTTGCGCGAATGTTTGACCGCCAGGCGTTTGGCCATTTTTGCGATAAGCGGCTTCATCCGGGCGAGGTCATAATGGTCCAGCTGCGAGATGGCTTTCTCGGTCAGCACCTCTTCGCGAAACTTTTCAGTCTCGCCTTTGCCGAATGTCTCAAACGCCTGTTTGGCATATGCGCGTGCCCGAATGAACAGGTCCTTGCGCCCCTCGATCAGCGCTTCGGCGCGGGCCGTGCCTTCCTCTGTACGCGCCCCAAAAGCGGCCTTGATCTCGCCCTCAAGCGCGCCGGTATCGAGCGCCTCAACCATTTGCTGGGCGAAGTAGGATGTCTGGGTGGAAAACCGGATATCGGCGATGCCTGCCTGGCGGGCCGCCGCCTCCATCGCCATCGCCATTTGGGTCTCGTCGGCGTTTTCGATCAGGTCAAGCGCGTCCATAATCGGCGCCGCGCTATCCTCTTGCTCACTCTGGTCACTTTCTTCGCTGGCCGGCGGCTCCAGCGCCTCGCGCGAGAAATAAAGATCAAACAAGCGGTCATGGGTGTGCTTTTCCGCCGGGCTTTTGGCCAGAACGCAGCGCAGCGTGTCGACCAGAAGCACCCGGTCGCCATAACCGATCAGTTTCACCGCGCGCGCCGCATCAATGCTCTCGCTCGTCGACACGCGCACATCGGCAGAGCGAAGAGCGCGAATAAAGTCGGTGAGCACCTGTTCTGCCATCGCTTTGAACCTCTAGGCGGCCGCACTTTCTTTTGCGAGTTTGCGGATATCAAGATCAACGGCGGCAATATCGCTTTCATGTTTCAGCAGAACATTCAGCGTCGAGCGCACCAGCGTTTCGTCAAGCTCATTGGCATGCATCAAGAGCAGGGTGCGCGCCCAGTCCACGGTTTCGGAGATTGAAGGGCGTTTGCGGATATCGAGATCGCGCAGACCCTGCACAAAGCTGACAAGCTGGCGCAGCAAATCGTCAGACACATCCGACACGCGCGCGCGGACAATCGCCCGTTCGCGGGCCGCGTCCGGAAAGTCGATATAGAGGTGCAGACAGCGCCGTTTCAGCGCGTCACCAAGCTCTCTGACATTGTTTGATGTTAGGATAACGAGTGGTGGCACTTCGGCCTTGATGGTGCCGATTTCAGGCACGGTGACCTGATAGTCTGACAGCACCTCAAGCAAATAAGCCTCAAACTCTTCATCGGCCTTGTCGATCTCGTCGACGAGCAGAACCGAGGCGGCCGCCTGTTTCATCGCCTTCAAAAGCGGGCGTGGTTCCAGAAAGGTCTCTGAAAAGAACAGGTCTTCAAAACTTGTGAGCTTCTCAAAAGCGCTGTCGAGGCCTTGATCTCCGCCGATTACCTCGCCGAGCTTTTCCTTCAAAAGCTGCGTGTAAAGCAGCTGCTTACCATACTTCCACTCATAAAGCGCTTTTCCCTCATCCAGGCCCTCATAGCATTGCAGGCGGGTCAGCGGCGCCTCAAGAAAGCGTGCCATGGATGCCGCAAGATCGGTTTTGCCAACGCCGGCCGGCCCCTCAATCAGGACCGGTTTGCGCAAATGGTGCGCGAGATAAAGACTGGTGGAGATTTCCCGGGTGGAAATATAGCCCACCGAGCCGAGCCCCTCGGTGATCGCCTCAACGGAGCTTAGCGCGTCATAGCCGGTTTGGTCATGTATTTCTGCCATGACGTGGACGTAAACGGCAAACCGGCCTTGGGCAAGCGTTCCCCGGCGAAAGCTCGCCTGGTTTTAATAGGCGCGTGCGACGCAAAAATCAGCGAGATCGCTTAGGGCCTGCGTCCACGCGTTCTGCGGCAGCGCGTTCAGCGATGACTTGGCAAGATCAGCATAGGCCTTGGCTTCGGCGACGGTTGCGTCAGCTGCGCCGGTGGAGCGGATGAGGTGGATCGCGTGGGCGAGATCACTTTCACGCTGTTGCTCTATGTCCAGAGCGCGATCCCAGAATGTCACATCATCATCAGAGCCGCGCCGACGGGCGATAATGACCGGCAATGTGGTTTTGCCTTCGCGGAAATCGTCGCCACCCGCCTTGCCGATGACAGATGTCGTGCCGCCATAGTCCAGCGCATCGTCAATAATCTGGAAGGCGAGCCCGAGATTCTTGCCATAGGCGGCCATGGCGGCCGCATGGGCCTCGCCATTGCCGGACAGAGCGCCGGCGCGTGCGGCGGCTTCAAACAGTGCCGCGGTCTTCGCCTCGACAATTGCCAGATATTCTTCGGTTGGCAGATCGCGTCGACCGGCGGCTGCCAGCTGGCGCACTTCACCTTCGGCGATAACCGAAGAGGCGTCAGACAGGATACCCAGAATATCCAGGCTGCCCGTCTCGACCATCAGCGTGAAGGCGCGTGCGAACAGAAAATCACCGACAAGAATGGACGCCGAGTTGCCCCAGACCATTTTGGCGGCCGGTTTGCCGCGTCGCAAATCACTCTCGTCAACGACATCATCATGCAGCAGCGTGGCGGTGTGGATAAACTCGACGGCCGCGGCCAGGGCATGCGTGCCAGCTGTTGCCGCCCCAACGGCGTTGGCCGCCGCTAATGTCACGATTGGCCGTAAGCGCTTGCCGCCGGCCGAAACGATATAATCTGAAAGGTCCGGAATCACCGCCACCGGGCTGGCCGCGCGCTGTTTCAGCAAACGCTCTGTTGCCGTGAGGTCGTCTGCCAGCATAGACTGAAGTCGCTCGACCACAGATTTGGCATCGGTTGGCCCAAGAGGATTAGCTTTAGCGGTCACGCCACGCGTCCTATGTCACTTTTTCTTCGGTTTCCATACTGGTAGCGAAGATTTTATCATTTCCACTGCGGTATGGGACCGCACTTAGGGCAAATGACGGCGAAGAGGAGACCAGACTTGGAAGAAGTCTTTCGCACCAATGATTTTGTCAAACTCTCCTATGTTCGGCATTTATTGCAGGATGCCGGCATTGATGCATTTGTCCTGGACGAGCATACCGCTTCGATTGACGGGCGCGGGCCGCTCGTGCCGATCCG
This sequence comes from Pseudomonadota bacterium, assembly GCA_039026135.1. GTDB lineage: Bacteria > Pseudomonadota > Alphaproteobacteria > Caulobacterales > Hyphomonadaceae > Henriciella. The sequence continues at coordinate 14,482 of JBCCMX010000022.1, forward strand.
CGTGGCTGTGCATGAAGACGTGGCGGCAAGGGCGCGGTTCACGCTGAAAGACGTTGAGCCGGGATGACGAAACCGCCGCCTGATTCGACGATCGACGATTTCTATGGCGGGGCGGTTAAGCTGGTGCAGGCGAAAAAGGGGTTTCGGGCTGGAACCGACAGTGTTCTGCTGTCGGCCGCGCTCGATGTATCGATGAAGGGTCATGCACTGGAGGTCGGCTGCGGGGCCGGTGGGGCCCTGTTGCCGGCCGCCTGGCGCTTGTCCAATGCACAGTTTTGCGGGCTGGAGCGCGATCCTGACATGGTCGCGCGGGCAAGCTATGGCGCCGCGCTGAACGAGATGGGGGGCAGGGTGGAGATTGTCCAGGGCGACGCCGCCGCCATGCCAAAAGCCTGGGAAAACCTGTTCGATCTTGTCTTTTCAAACCCGCCATTCTTCGCTGAAGGGACGATCAAACAGCCCGGCCCCGGCAAGGATGGGGCCTATCTTGAAAGCCTGCCACTGAAAGACTGGCTCAATGCCATGCTGTTTGCGCTGCGGCCCAAGGGAACCTTGGTGATGATCCACCGGGCCAGCGAGCTCGCCAAAATCCTTAGTGTGATCGAGCGCCAGACCGGCGAGATTGCCGTCTTGCCGGTGCGCAGCTTTCCCGGCGCGGATGCCAAACGGGTGATTGTCAGGGCGCGCAAGGGCTTGCGATCGGGCACCATGCGCCTGCTGGCCGGGATTGCACTCTATGATGCCAAGGGCGGCGAGCCTTCCGCGCTGATGCGCGGGCTCGCGCGGGAAGGCAAAGGGTTGAATTGGGGCTGATCTGCCGGCTTTGACGCAGGGATAGTCCGAACAGTTACGTATTTACCGCCTGTCTCCTGGCGTGCCTTGAAAGGCAAAAAAAGGAGCTCAAGGCATGGATTTCGATTACGCGCCGAAGACCAGGGACTATATTGATCGCGTCACCGCGTTCATGGACCAGCATATTTTTCCCAATCTCGACACCTACAAGGCCGAGCATGCAGAATTGGGGCGCTGGGCGATTGCGCCCATTCTGGAAGAACTCAAAGACAAGGCGAAGGGGGAGGGCTTGTGGAACCTCTTCCTGCCGCCAAGCCCGGAGCATGACACCGAGACCTATCGCGGTGCAGGCCTGACCAATCTGGAATATGCCCCGCTCTCGGAACTGATGGGGCGGGTGGAATGGGCCTCGGAGGTGTTCAATTGCTCGGCACCTGACACCGGAAACATGGAGGTGCTGCACCGATATGGCAGCCTGGCCCAGAAAGAGACGTGGCTGCGCCCACTGATGGACGGTGAGATCCGTTCTGCTTTTCTGATGACAGAGCCGCAGGTCGCCTCCTCTGATGCAACCAATATTGAGACCTCGATTGTGCGCGATGGCGACGAATATGTTATCAATGGCCGCAAATGGTGGTCATCAGGGGCGGGCGATCCGCGCTGCAAGCTGGCCATTGTCATGGGAAAGACCGATCCGGGCGCCCCGCGCCATGCTCAGCAGAGCCAGATCCTTGTGCCCATGGATACGCCGGGCATGGAGATTGTCCGGATGCTGCCCGTGTTTGGCTATGATGATGCCCCGCATGGTCATGCCGAGATCCGCATGACCGATGTGCGCGTGCCGGCCGACAATCTGATCCTCGGCGAAGGGCGCGGGTTTGAAATCGCCCAAGGGCGCCTTGGCCCCGGCCGTATCCATCACTGTATGCGCACGATCGGCGCCGCAGAGGTTGCCATTGAGAAAATGTGCGCGCGCCTTTTGTCGCGCGAGGCGTTCGGCAAACCCATTGCCGAGCATTCGGTGTGGGAGCAGCGTGTTGGCGAAGCGCGGCTGAATATCGAGATGGCGCGCCTGCTGACCCTGAAAGCGGCCGATATGATGGACAAGGTCGGCAACAAGGTTGCCCGGCGTGAGATTTCGATGATCAAGGTGGCCGCGCCCAATATCGCCCTGAAAGTGATCGATGATGCGATCCAGGCGCATGGCGGCGGCGGTGTAACCAGCGATTATGGCCTCGCCAAGCTCTACGCCAACATCCGAACCCTGCGCCTCGCGGATGGCCCGGACGAAGTTCACAACCGCACGATCGCGCGCCTGGAGCTGAAAAAGTATCGCGGCGAGTCTTATTCTGCATCGCTGGCCGCTGATCTCCAGACCGAGGTGGTCGGCTCGCGATAGGCCGATGCGGGATCAGCGCGACCCAGAGGGGCTTTTCAGCCGCGCCGAACCTCGCCACATCTACCGCGTTTGATCAGATTCTGCGGAGAATGCGTCATGCTGGACGTCATCATTCAGTGGCTCGAGCCGATTGGTTTGTCCGAAGACATCGCCCTTGGCCTTGCCATCGCTGCGGCCAGCCTCGCCATCTTGTGCCTGTCCGTCCTGGCCTATCTTGTCATGCGCTTTGTCGTTGTGGCCGGGCTGTCCAAGGCCATTATGCGCGGCAACTCGCGCCGTGATGATCTCCTGTCGCGCCTGAATGTGTTCTCGCGTCTGTCCCATGTGGCGCCAGCGGTGGTGATCTATGCGCTTGCCCCGACAGTCTTTGAGCGTTTTCCGGCAGCGGTGCAGGTCATTGAAACCGTCAGCCTCGTCTATCTGACCGTCATGATCGTGCTCTTCCTCGATGCGTTGATGAGCGCAGGGCTGATGATCTATCGCACATTTGAGGTCTCCAAGACGGCGCCGATCACAAGCTTTGTTCAGGTCGCGAAGCTGCTGCTCTACTTCCTCGGCGCGATCACCGTCGTTTCGCTGATCATCGGCGAGTCGCCACTGGTCCTGTTTGCCGGTCTCGGCGCCATGACCGCGGTTCTGATGCTGATCTTTCAGGACTCCATTCTGGGCTTTGTCGCCGGCATCCAGCTTGCGGCAAACCGCATGGTGGCGGTTGGCGACTGGATCGAGATGCCGAAATTCTCGGTCGATGGTGATATTATCGAGATTGGTCTGACCACGGTGAAAATCCGCAATTTCGACAAGACGATTACCACCATTCCGACCCAGTCACTGATCAATGACAGCTTCAAGAACTGGCGCGGCATGCAGGAAACCGGCGGGCGGCGCATCAAACGCGCGCTGCATATCGATATTGGTTCGGTGAAGTTCTGTGATGAGGAGATGCTCGCGCGTTTCGCCAAGATCCAGCACATTTCTGAATATCTCGATGCCAAGATTGCCGAGGTCTCCGCCTTCAATGCGGCCAAGGGCGCAGACGCATCGACGCTGGTCAACGGTCGCCATCTCACCAATGTCGGCACCTTCCGCGCCTATATCGAGGCCTATCTGCGTGCGCATCCGAAGATTAGCGACCAGTTCACCTTCCTGGTGCGCCAGCTAAAGCCCACCGAACATGGCCTGCCGATCGAGGTTTACGTGTTCACGACCACGACCAACTGGATCGAGTATGAAGGGATCCAGTCGGATATTTTCGATCATCTTCTGGCCGCCGCGCATGAGTTTGACCTGCGCCTGTTCCAGAGCCCTAGCGGCGCTGATCTTGGGCGGCTCGGTCTTGGGCCGGCATTGCGCGCTGATCTCGGCTAGGCCCATACTCTTGCGAAACATCGATCTGAGCGCTAGTCCGGCGCCATGACGAAAACTGCCGCCGCGCCGACCGCCAAGGACAAGCCTGCATCGTTTCAGGACCTGATCCTGCGCTTGCAAAACTACTGGGCCGCCCAGGGCTGCGCGATCCTGCAACCTTATGATATGGAAGTTGGCGCCGGCACGCTGCACCCGGCCACCGTTCTGCGCGCGCTCGGGCCCAAAGACTGGCGCGCGGCCTATGTTCAGCCCTCGCGGCGTCCAGCCGATGCGCGCTATGGCGAGAACCCCAATCGCCTTGGCCATTACTACCAGTTTCAGGTCATTCTGAAGCCGAACCCGGCTGATCTGCAGGACCTCTATTTGAACTCGTTGTATGAGATCGGGATTGATCCGCTGATCCACGATATTCGCTTTGTCGAGGATGATTGGGAAAACCCAACCGTTGGCGCCTGGGGCCTTGGCTGGGAGGTATGGTGCGACGGGATGGAGGTCAGCCAGTACACTTATTTTCAGCAGGTGGGCGGGCTTGATGTCTTTCCGGTGTCCGGCGAGCTCACCTATGGGCTGGAGCGGCTGGCCATGTATGTGTTCGGCGTCGATAATGTCTACGATCTGCCCTTCAACGCGCCGGGGAGCGACGTACCGTTATCCTATGGCGACGTGTTTCTGGAAAACGAGCGTCAGCAATCGGCGTTTAACTTCGAGCATAGCGATGTGGAGATGCTGCAGCGCTGGTTTGGCGATTGTGAAAATCAGTCCAACGCCCTGCGAGAGGCCGGCAAACCGCTGCCGGCCTATGATTATGCGCTGAAAGCCAGTCATACATTCAATCTGATTGATGCACGCGGCGCCATTTCCCCAACAGAGCGCCAGGCCTTTATCGCCCGGGTGCGGGATCTCGCCCGCGGCGCGGCCGAGCTTTGGGCCAGCCAGGAAGCCGACCGGAGTTAGACAAATGGATATGATGGGGGCTGATAGCTACATCCAGAGCCGAGTCGAACAGTATCAAGGTTGGTACGACGCCAGGGCTCAGACCTACAAAAGAGCTTATCGTCGAATACGGTACACGCAGCTGATAGCCAGCACATTAATCGTCGCATTGAGTAGCGGGACTTTGATTGCTGGTGACCTGACGCTTCTTGGACTTGATATAGACCAAATAAGCCGTGTCCTCATTGTCATTTTTGGCTTGATTGTAACTATCGTCACGTCTTTGGAAAACACATTTCGTCCTAAGGATCTTTGGCGGACATACCGGATGACTGAACAGGTGCTTCAATCGGAGAAACTCGCTTTCCTAGCTCGCCAAAAAGGTTACAGCGGTTTGTCTGACGACGACGCGTTCTCGCAGTTTTTCAATGTCGTGGAAGAACAGATTATCTCTGAAAACAAAATGACATTGGATGTCCAAACCAGCGCATAGGGCAATCACCCATGAAGGACCAACCTGAAGTTGGCGGAACTGAACCTGTCGCGGTCGATGCCGAAGAGGGTAAAATGTATTGGTGGTGCAGCGGTGGTCGCTCGGCCAATCAACCGTTTTGCGACGGCGTGCACAAAGGCACAGGCTTCGCGCGGGAAGGCTGGGAAGCGTCAAAAACCGGCAAAGTCTTTTTCTGTGCCTGAAAACGGGCTGGCGCGATGTGGCCGCCGCGTGGTGCATCGTCTGGTGAGGCGCCCCGGCGAGTTGGACAGGCGAAGAAAACAGACTATGGGGTCAGCCCTAGGCTGGCGAGAGCCCGCGCTTGCTTCCCAGGAGATTTGAATGACCGCAGCTGCTGATCCGTCCCGCGAACGGTTTGAATGGGATGGCGGTGAAAACATCCAGTTTGAAGGCGAGGATATGAGCCTAACGGTTGGGTTTAGTCCGCGGCGGTCGACGGAGACGAATCTCGTCCTATTGAAAGCTCCTGAATTCGTTCAGCGCTATATCGATCACTTCAAAACCTTCGAAGCCAAGAACATGGTCGAGGTCGGTCTCTACCAGGGCGGCTCAACCGTTTTCTTCTGGCACTTGTTGCCGCTTAAAAGACTTGTCGGGATCGAGCTGGAGGCGGGCGCGCCCGTCCTTGATCGCTTCATCGAGCGTCGCGGATTGGGCGAGGAGATCCGCACCTATTATGGGACCAGCCAGGATGATCGTGCCCGTTTGACGGAAATCATGGCGAGCGAGTTTGGGAATGAACCGATTGATCTCGTCATCGATGATGCCTCGCACATGTACCCGCAGACACGTGATACGTTTGAGATCCTGTTCCCGCTCTTGCGACCAGGTGGTCAGCATATCATTGAGGATTGGCGGGCCTTTTCCCTGCTGCGAAACCATGCCGAGAAGCCGTTTGAAAATGTCATCATGCACAAGCTCATCGCAGAGATTGTCCTGCTGAACGCTGCAAGGCCCGACATCATTTCCGCAATTAAGATCAATCCTAAATTCGTCGCGATCGAGCGCGGCCCGGCAGAGCTCGATCCTGGCACGTTCGCGATAGAAAAGCTGGCCCGCAGCGAGGGGTTTCCTGCGTTCACAATATCGATGCAAGACAATCGACCCGGTTGATGATCGCCGCATGGTTGACAAGCTCTGCCGTCGCCTATTTCGTCAGTATGGGGTATGAATAACGCGACAGGAGCTGAATATGGCGGGTGAACCTGAAATCGGCGGAACCGAGCCGATTGGCGTCGATGTCGAAGAAGGCAAGATGTACTGGTGGTGCAGTTGCGGTCGCTCGGCCAATCAACCGTTTTGCGACGGCGCGCACAAAGGCACAGACTTCGCGCCGGAAGACTGGGAAGCGTCGAAAACCGGCAAAGTCTTTTTTTGTGCTTGCAAACGAACCGGCAAAAGTCCGCTTTGCGATGGCGCTCATGCCAAGCTTTGAAATGAGCGGCGGCTGAACGCAGGCCATTTGCATTTTCGGGTGGGCGCGGTATGCCGCTCGGCGAGTTCCTGGCCGCTATGGCCAATTTTCGCCTTATGGCGAGTTAATGGCCAATTTTAAGGCGTTTTGAATGCCCGACCTTCTTCTCGAGATTTTCTGCGAAGAAATCCCTGCGCGGATGCAGGCCAAAGCTGAAGCCGACCTGAAAAAGGCGGTTGTGGACGGCCTGGCGGCGGCGGGCCTGGCGGCAACGGGCGCTGAGAGCCTGTCTGGCCCGCGCCGGCTGGCGCTCAGCGTTGAAGGGCTGCCGGCGCGCTCTGGCGATGTCGAGGAAGAGCGCAAGGGCCCGAAAGTTGGCGCGCCAGACAAAGCCGTGGCCGGTTTCCTGCGTGGCGCCGGCCTGTCGGATATCTCCGAGGCCGAGGTGCGCAGTGACCCGAAAAAAGGCGATTTTTATGTCGCCGTGAGGCGGATTGAGGGGCGCGATACCCCTGACATTATCGCTGATCTGGTGCCAACAATCATGGCCAATTTCCACTGGCCGAAATCCATGCGCACGGGGCGCGGCGAGCTGCGATGGGTGCGCCCGCTGCAGCGCATTCTCTGCCTGTTTGACGGCGTGATCGTGCCGTTTGAGGTTGATGGCATTGCCAGCGGTGACCTCACAGAAGGTCACCGCGTGCATGGGCGTGGCCCGTTCCAGGTCAGCGGGCTGGACGATTATGTCAGCGA
>JBCCMX010000023.1:0-21137 GCA_039026135.1 Pseudomonadota bacterium
CCGGTTATGCACAACCGCCTCGACCTTGCGGTCTTCAATAGCGCGTATTTCGAAACCTATGCGAGCATCAATGCACGGTTCGCCGAGACCGTTTTTGAACAGTCGCAGCCTGGTGATCTGATCTGGGTGCATGACTACCACTTCTTCCTGCTGGCCAAGCGGCTCAAGGCGTTGGGTTGGACACAGCCGTGCGGGTTCTTTCTGCATATCCCCTTTCCGGCACCCGAAGTTTTCCGCGCCATTCCTGACCACAAGGACCTGGCCGAAGGGCTTTGCGCCTATGACGTGATCGGGCTGCAGACGACCAGTGATGTCGAAAACCTCTCGCGGTATCTGGAGGAAGAATTCACCGCCGAGCGCCTCGACGCAGACACGCTTAAAGTCAATGGTCAGGTTGTTCGGTTAACCCACTGCCCTGTCGGCATTGATGTCGACGGGTTCAGCGCCGCAGCCATTGATGAACCCGCCACCAAGGCGGCGGAAAAACTCGAACGGTTTACCGGTCACCGCGACCTTGTCATCGGTGTTGACCGGATGGACTATTCCAAGGGCTTGCCCCAGCGGTTCGAGGGCATGGCGACGCTGTTCGACCAGTATCCGGACCTGCATGGCACAATTTCCTTCACACAGATTGCCCCGCCCTCGCGCTCGGTGGTGGGCGAGTATGTGCAGCTTCGCCAGCAGCTCGATGAGCTTTCCGGTCGTATCAATGGCGACTATGGCGATCTCGACTGGATTCCCATCCGCTATCTCGCCCGCGGCTATCCAAGAGAGGAAATTGCCGGGCTCTATCGGTTGGCAAAAGTGGCACTCGTAACGCCTCTACAGGACGGCATGAATCTGGTGGCCAAAGAGTATGTCGCCGCCCAGGATCCGGAAGATCCAGGGGTGTTGATCCTGTCGCAATTTGCCGGTGCCGCCGAACAGATGAGTGAGGCGCTGATCATCAATCCGCATGACAATCAGGCGGTGGCCGAGGCGGTGCGCGAGGCCCTCACCATGCCCAAGGCCGAGCGCAAGCGACGCTGGCGCAAACTCTATGACGGCATTGCAGCCGAAGATATTGGCTGGTGGCGCCAGCGTTTTCTCCAGACCCTGAAAGATGCCGGGGGCGCGGCGTGACAGTCCCCGCCACGTCATGGCCGGACCTGCTGGCCAGCGATGCACTCTTCCTCGATTTCGACGGTACCCTTGCCGAGTTGCAGGACGATCCGGGCGCGGTTCATCTCGCCGCAGGCCTGGACCAGATCCTGAGGCAATGCGCAGCCAAGCTTGACGGCGCTCTCGCCATCATTTCCGGCCGCGACATTGACGATCTTACACAGCGCGTGCCGAACGATCTGTGGCGATTTGGAAATCATGGCCTGCGCGCAGCGGCGCCCGGCGCCCTGCCAACACCGAGCCCGCAGGCTGCGCCCGCCGACCTGGTGACACGTCTGGCATCTGCGATCACGCCATTCCACGGCGTTCGAATTGAAGACAAGGGCGCGGTGATTGCCATTCATTATCGCGCCGCGCCCGACAGCGCCGAAGCGCTATCACCGCAGCTCGAAGACATCGTGTCGGATTTCAAGGACTATAAGCTGCAACACGGCAAAATGGTTTTCGAGGCCAAGCCGCTGGCGGCCAATAAAGGGCGGTGCATTGCAGGCGCCTTGGCGCAAGTCCCGTTTACCGGTCGCCGCCCCATCATGATCGGCGATGACACAACCGACGAAGATGCGTTTGCCGCAGTGCAAACGGCTGGCGGGCTCGGCATAAAAGTGGGGGCCGGAGCGACCATCGCCGACTATCGCATGGCCAATGTTTCCGCTACACATCAGTTTTTAAAGGGTTTTATAGAATCATGAGCGGATTGGATCTTGGGGTTATCGGCAATGGAACGGTTGCCGGATTGATCAATACGCGCGGCGATTATCAATGGCTTTGCCTGCCGCGATTTGATGGGGAGCCGGTCTTCAACCAGCTGCTGGGCGGGGCGGGCACCTTCAGCATCTGGATGGAAGGCCTCAAAACACGCTCGCAGGCCTATGACCAGAACACCGCCATCCTGCGCACGCGGCTGGAAGCCGAAGATGGCGCCATTGTCGAGATTATCGATTTTGCACCGCGATTTGAAAGCCGCGGCCGCGTCTTCCGCCCGGCATCAATTGTCCGCCGGTTCGAAGTGATTGCCGGCGCGCCGCAGCTGCGCATCACCCTGACGCCGCAAGCCAATTGGGGCAAGGCCCCCATCAAGCCTATTCGCGGCGTGAACCATATCCGCTTCACCAATGAAGAATTGGCCTTTCGCGTCACCACCGATGTGCCGGTCTCTTACATCATGTCCGGCACAAGCTTCATCCTGGACCGGGCGGCCACCTTCATTCTGGGCGCCGATGAATCGCTGTCAGATACAGCCGAGCTGATTGCCATCGACTGGGAAGACCGGACCCGCAAATATTGGGCAAAATGGGCCCGCAGCCTCGCCGTGCCTTTTGAGTGGCAGGCCGCGGTTATCCGCGCAGCGGTGACACTGAAACTATGCGTGTTCGAAGAAACAGGCGGCATTGTCGCCGCGCTGACCACATCCATTCCTGAGCATGAAGGGTCCGAACGCAACTGGGACTATCGGTTCTGTTGGATACGCGACGCCTATTTCAGCGTGACAGCCCTGAACAGGCTCTCGGCCATGGGCACGCTGGAACACTATATGCGCTGGGTGCGCAATATCGTGGCCCATTCGAAAGGCGGTCATATCCAGCCGGTTTATGGCATCGGGCTGGAGGCTGATCTGACGGAAAACCTCATCGACACCCTGCCTGGTTATCGCGGCATGGGCCCGGTGCGACAGGGCAATCAGGCCGCCGAACATATTCAGCATGATGTGTATGGTCAGGTCGTTCTCGGTGTCGTGCAATCCTTCTTTGACGAGCGGTTGCTCGCCACCCCCACCGTCGCCGAGTTCGAGCAATTGGAGCCGGTCGGCGAGCGCGCATTTGCCGTTCACGACACACCAGATGCGGGGATTTGGGAGTTTCGCACCATCGAACAGGTGCATACATCCTCTGCCATTATGTGCTGGGCGGCCTGTGATCGCCTGGCCAAGATTGCCGCCCATCTTGGCCTGCCGGACCGCGAAAAATACTGGCATGACCGCGCAACGATTATCCACCACACCATTTGCGACAAAGCCTGGAATGAACAGGTTGGCACCTTTACCGCAGCGTTTGGCGGCGAGGCGCTGGACGCCTCGGTTCTGCTGATGGCGGAGATCGGCTTCCTGCCGGCGAGCGACCCGCGCTATGTCGGCACAGTTGAAGCGGTTGACCGCGATTTGCGCGTTGGCAACCATGTCTATCGCTACAAGATCGAGGATGATTTCGGCACGCCGAAGACAGCTTTCACGGCGTGCACATTCTGGCTGATCGATGCGCTGCACCGGATCGGGCGCACCGAAGAGGCGCGCTACATGTTTGAGGCCGTACTGGACAGCCGCAACCATCTTGGGCTGCTGTCAGAAGATGTGGTGCCCGAGACGGGCGAGCTGTGGGGCAACTTCCCGCAAACCTACTGCATGGTGGGCATCATCAATTCGGCCGCCCTGTTGTCGAAACCATGGACGTCAGTTGTCTGACTTATCCTTGTTCAGTCGGGTCGGATAACAGGCGGATAAAACCGGCTAGATTCGCCATAAGATTCGCCACTAAAACGCCCGATGCGGCTTGTTTGGCCATAAACGGGCGCTATTCGAGGAAACGCAGCTTGATTTTGTTCACCTCAGAAACCGACCCGTCATTATAGGTCAGGCGCATCCAGATATGACCGGGTGCAAAGTCAATCGTATCATAAATAAGCGTATCGCTATCGACCGCGCCGGGGTTCAGCCGATTACACGTGCCGGTTGGAAACTCCTGACCAAGCTCCGGGCCGGTATAGGAGTATTCGATCTTTGCGACGGCGCAATTGTGGGTTTGGACAAAGGTGAAGTAGACAAGGTTGCGGCCATCAAAGCGGCGCCCTGAGACCCAGTCCTTGAAACTGTTCAAGATCGACTTCGAACCTGAAATGAGGGCCTCATCGGGATCAAACTCAAACTCGAACGGCCCCTGTTCGATGCCATTGGCATCGCGATACTTCATCAGAATGGTCTGGGCCGGCGCCGCCACATCCAAGGTTGTGAAGGGTGACTGCATGGGCTGGCCGGTGCGCGGATCATTCATGTTCATGGCTGAGGTTTTTTCAAAGCCGTCTGTATCACTGGTGTTGAAATAGATGGCGGTGACCGGCTCCATGATCGTCGCGTTCAACATCCAGCCACTGTTTGAAATCATCGTCGAAAAACTGACCGCAATGGTCGAGGCGGCCTTGTCATAGACGGCCAGGCGCCGGGCGGCGCTGTCACGCCAGTCGCCAAGCAGCTCTTTCTCCAGGAAGTGACGTTCGACCTCGCCGCTGGCATCGGCGCTGGCAAAAGCGCGCAGGGCCGCCTCTTCGGCCGACTTTTCCGCATTGGTCTGAACGCCGAGGCGATCAAGCGAGTAAAGCCGTGCAATCTCATAATGGACCGGCCCGAAGCGCGGATGGCTGGCGGCAATCTCATCGAGCCTTGCCGGGCGCACCGCCGCGGGCAGAACGCCGGCATGGGCCAGCAAGACAGCCGGCTGATCAGAATAGCGCCGGGCAAGATCGGCGTAAATCTCACGCGCGCCGATCAGGCCTTCCTGGGCCTTGAGAATATCGACATATTCGACATGCAGATCGACAAAGGCGCCGCCTTCCGCAATCGCCTTTTCATACATGCGGCGGGCATTCAGCGTATCGCCGCGGCGCTGATAGACTTGCGCATTATTGTAGAAGTCCGTCACGCTTGTGGCCGGCTCAATCAGGCCGCCGAGCCGCGCCACACCGGCGAGCCCCTCTGCCAGGGATTCCAGCGCCTCCAAGGTGCGCTCAATCGATTCTGCGCTGGCATCACCGCCAGAGGCCTGACGCGCGTCTTCGCGCTCCTGCGCGGTTGGGCGCAACACCGCCATGGCCCGCGCCTCGCCGCCCAGAAACGTGTCGGGATAACGATCAGCGAAGTCGGTATAGGCCTCTTTCGTGTCGGCCTGCAGCGCCGCGCGCCAGTCAGACAGCTCCTGCGCGCTTGCCTCGCCCGGACCGGAGACCTTTATCGGCGCCTCATCGGGGCAAGACACAAAGCAGACATCCTTGCGCAGGCCTGGCGAAACAAACGGCAAAGCACCGTTCGGGCGCTGGGCGGCGACTTCGCGGAAAGCGAGCTCAAAGGCCCGGCTTGCTGTCTGAGCCGGCTTGGCAATCTCGTCAGCAATTGTCTTTGCAAAAAGGCCATCGTCCGGGGCCGTATCGCCATCGGCCGTGGCGTAAGCGATAAACAGGCCGGGCCGCATCGGCACAGGGGCAAAGCTTTTGTCGCCCGCCGCCCCGCCAACCGACTTTGTCGAAGTGATCGGCAGCGTATTGCGGCACGCATCGGAGATCACAAAAATATTTCCCGTATCGACCGAGGAGAGACTCTTGATGATGCCGGTCATTGGCACGCCCAGAATGGGCAGCTGATCGCCGGTTGTGATCATGGTCTTTGAGGGCAGAAGATAGTTTTCGCGCTGACCGGCAATCTCTGTCGAGCCGCCATGACCTGAATAATAGAAAAAGCCGACACCGTCCGGCCCGGCTGCTTTCAGTTTGGCGGTAAATTGCGCAACGCCTGCCAGCATGTCCTGCTGGGTGCCGTCTTTCACGATAATGATATTGTCAGGCGAAAAACGCGCGGTCGCGAGCGCCAGGGCCACCCGGTCGACATCCTCATGCGGATTTTGCAGCGGCCCAACCTCTGCCGGATAGTCCTCATTACCGATCAGCAGGGCCACCCGCCCATCATCGGCCTGTGCCTCAACAACGCTGGCCAGCGCCACGCCGAACAGGATGAACATCACACGGTAGAACATCTTGACCAGCGTCGGCGGGCGTTTGCGAGAAGGAGAATGGGCCAAGAGCTTTACTTTCTTATCGTGTAACTGGCGCTGGCAGCGCCCCAACCGGGTTTGGCGATCGGTTGAAGAGCGCTTGGATCATCGACGGCCTGGGTATCAATCATGTCCAACAAATGCATGACATATGCAGATGAATCGTCCTTCTGGGCTAGCCCTTCGGACGCATTTGGGCGAAGCGCATCAGGCACAGGCGTGCCGGGCGGAATAAGGAAAGCAATCAGGCGCCCTTCACCGGGCGGATCGGCGCTGGCCGGCATCTGGAAACGGCCAAATTGCTGACTTGGCACGCGCACGGTCGTGCCAGCCTCAATCGCCGCCGACTGGCCGGGCGCCATGAACGGATTGGGGAAGAGCTGGGTGACTTTGCCGGCCGCTGAGATATCGAGCACCAACAGGTCGCCGGCATGATCGGAGGCGACTTCAAAGATCAGGTTTTCGCCCTCGATAAAGTCTGGCCCGGTTTTCAATGTCAGCGACATGTCGACGGTGGTGCCAGCCATCCGCTTCATCAGGCCGTTATAGACGGCCAGGAGACGCTGTTGATCGCTCTCTGGCGGCTCGCTTGTGAACAGGGCATCGCGCACAATGGAGGCGATCCAGTCGCGGTGCGCCGAAACGCGCGTATAGACGCCATAATTACCTGCCACCGCGCAGCCCCAGCCATAGCTGACAATGCCGATCAGATAGGGCTGGCCGCTGGCCGATAGCGTCACCAGCGGGCCACCACTGTCACCAAGGCAGCTGTCGCGCCCACCATGGCGGAAGCCGGCGCAGACCTTGCGGATCGGGTCGTATTGGCCTGAACTTGCCGCGCAGACGCCAGGGCTGACCAATGGCAGCATGGTCTGAAGGAGATATTGCGAGCCGGCCAGCAAGGCGCGGCCATCGGTGGCGCGGGCAAATCGCACACGCGGATCACCCTGCATCGATGCACCAGGATCACTGGTCAGGCCAAACCCCGCCGTAAAGGCCCGCCCGGAGGCCTGGTCGGCATCCGAGGCGACATGCGCCGACAGCGAGGCGACCGGTCCCGTCCACGGCTGATTGAGGCGGATGAGCGCAATATCATTCAGCTCCGGCTCGCCGGTCACCGGATCATAGGGGCGATAGCCAGGATGGATCTTGATGTCGGTTGCGAGAAAAACCTGCATCTCGCGCTCATCGCTGAGATCGGTCGAGCCAAAGCTGACCTGGATCGGCCCCGTGCCGGGTATCGCCCAGCCGCCGCGCGCCAGCGGACGCACGCCGTTCACGCAATGGGCCGCTGTCAGCACCCAATCGGGCGAAATGGCCGACGCGCCGCAATAGTATCCAATCGCCGGACTTTCAGCGCGCCGCAAGGTCGCCAGATAGGGCCAGTCGCCCTGACAGGCCCGCTGACCGCCGACAATCTTGTCCGATGTGCTTGTCAGCTCGGCGAGGCGCTGAAGCCAGGCGGTAAAACCATCGGCTGCCTGGCGCGCGCTGTCGAGCGTGATCGCAGGCCGCGCCCCATCCTCATCGGCGGCTGGCTGCGGCGGATCTGTATCAGGGGTTGGGGCGGGCGCCGGCGCGGGGTTTGGGATAGGCGCTGAGGCGAAGGTGCAGGGCGCTGGCGGATCAGCCAGGGCCGGCCCGGCAAAGGCGGCACTCAGCGCAGCGGCGAGCCGGTATCTGACCATGACGTTCGGTCCTCCCTCCGGCGCCAAAACTCCCCGCAAAAAGGGGCAACAGAATGGCCAACATGGTTAATCGATAAGGCAAATCAGGCAAACCGGTCGCCAGGTGCGCGCCTTGCGCTATAAGACATTGAGAATGAGTGTTTTTCGGTCGATTTTTGCCCTTCTGGCAGGTGTGGGACTGGCCGCATGCGGGCCAAAACCTGTGGATAACGTCGCCAAAATTGCCGTGGCGACCAATTTTCTTGAGACTGCCAAGGCGCTGGAAATTCAGTTTGAAACAGCCAGCGAGCATGAGATTATGCTGGTCGCCGGCTCGACCGGAAAGCTGTATGCCCAGATTGCGCTGGGCGCGCCGTTTCACGCCTTTCTGAGCGCCGACAGGGATCGCCCCGCGCGCCTTGTGGATGAGGGTTTGGCGACCGGGCAGTTTACCTATGCGATGGGTGTTCTGGCCGCCTGGTCGCCCGATGGTGACGCGGTGACCGGCGACCTGAAGGAGCGTCTGCAAAGCGGCGCGTTCGACCGGATCGCCATCGCCAACCCAGATCTTGCCCCTTACGGCGCTGCAGCCATACAGGTGCTTGAAGAGCTGGACGCGCTCGCCGCCACGGCGGGCAAACGGGTGCGCGGGGAGAATATCGGGCAGGCCTTTGCCATGACAGCGACCGGCAATGCGGATATCGGCTTTGTCGCGCTGTCTTCGGTGATTGATTATGGTGAGGACACATACTGGCTGGCGCCGCGGGGACTTTATGCGCCAATCCGGCAAGACGCCGTTCTGCTGCGCCCCGAGCGCGCGCATCCGGCGGCGGCCGCCTTTCTCGACTATCTGCAAAGCGATGCGGCCCGCAATGTGATGGCCGCGCGCGGATATCAGGTGCCGTGATGTGGAGCGAACTTGGCCCCCTTTGGCTGACGCTGCGGCTCGCCCTGGTGACCACGGTGATCCTGCTGGTCATCGGGACACCGCTTGCCTGGTGGCTGGCCCAGACCCGCTCGCGGGCCAAGCCCTTTGTCGAGGCGGTCACCGCGCTGCCGCTTGTTTTGCCGCCGACCGTGCTTGGCTTTTACCTGCTCATCCTGCTGAACCCGCAGGCACCGATTGGCCAGTTCTGGGTGTCGCTGACGGGTGAAACGCTGACCTTTTCCTTTTCCGGGCTGGTCGTGGCCTCCATTATCTATTCGCTGCCCTTCATGGTACAGCCGCTGCAAAGCCAGTTTGAAGCGCTGGGCGCCGAGCCGATGGAAGCGGCCGCGAGCCTGCGCGCGCGCCCAATGGACGCGTTTTTCAATGTCGCCCTGCCCCAATCGGCGCGCGGATTGTTGACGGCATGTGTGCTGACCTTCGCTCACACCGTTGGCGAGTTTGGTGTGGTCTTGATGGTCGGCGGCAATATTGCCGGCGAAACGACCGTGATCTCGATTGCGATTTATGAGCATGTCGAAGCGCTGCGCTATGATGAGGCACACTGGCTGTCTGCCTGGCTAATCGGCCTGTCATTTATCACGCTTTTCTGCGTCTATGCGTTTAACCGGCGGGACCGTGTGCATGTCGGATAGAGCGCTGAGCCTTGATATTGAGGCGCCGTTTGGCGCGCTGACTTTGCGCCTGGCCGAGCGTTTGCCGCTGGCGGGGACGCTGGCCGTGTTCGGGCCAAGCGGGGCGGGCAAAACCAGCCTGCTGCGCCTGATTGCCGGGTTGGAGCGCCCGGCTCGCGGGACGATCCGGTTCGGCGATACGGTGTGGGCCGATGAGCAGACCTTTGTGCCCGCGCATAAACGCGGCGTCGGCTATATGTTCCAGACCGCGCGGCTATTCTCCCACCTCAGCGTGCGCGGCAATCTGCGCTTTGCCGAAAAGCGCGCGCCGGGGCCGGGGCAATATACGGTTGCCGATCTCGTCGATGCGTTTGACCTGCGCCTGTTGCTGGACCGTGACCCGGCGACGCTGTCCGGCGGTGAGCGCCAGCGCGTCGCCCTTGCCCGCACGCTGGCGAGCCAGCCGGACCTCCTGCTGCTCGATGAGCCACTGAGCGCGCTTGATGAGGCGCGCAAACGCGACATCCTGCCTTTTCTGGAAGATTTGCCGGCCCGGTTTGGCGTGCCGACCCTGATTGTAACCCACGATATTGATGAAGTGGCGCGGCTGGCCGACTCCATGCTGGTCTTGAATGATGGGGCCGTGTCAGCGCGCGGCGATGTGGAGACGGTGGTCAATGGTCACGGTCTGGAGCCAATGACCGGGCGATATGAAACCAGCACGCTTTTGACAACGAGGGTTAGCCATCATGATCCGCGTCTGTCGGCGACATATGTTGATCTTGGCGGCGCGCGCCTGAGCTTGCCGCTGGCTGAGAAGCTCGCCATTGGCGCTGATCTGCGGATTAGAATTCGCGCGCGCGATGTGGCGATTGCCACCGCCCGTCCCGAAGGTCTGAGCATCCAGAACATGCTTGCCGGGACGGTGAGCCAGATTGAAGATGATGGGGCCGGCGCCGTACGCGCCGATATTCGCCTGGAAAGCGGCGACCTGCTGAGCGCGCGGATCACCCGCGCCGCAGTCGAGGCGTTGGAGCTGACGCCGGGCCTGTCCGTCTTCGCGCTGATCAAGAGTGTCAGCTTTGACGGGCGATTTGCCTAAGCCATCTCGGCGACAAAGCGCCGAATGGCATTGGTCAGAACTGACACCTGCTTAGGGGCAATGACATAGGCGGGCGTGAGATAAATGACCCGGCCCAGCGGGCGGATAAATGTCCCAGCATCGATGAACCACTGACGGGCCGCATCAATATCGATATCGCGCGCCAGCTCGACCGCTGCGACAGCACCGAGAATGCGTACATCGGCGACATTGGCCTGGCCACGCAGTGGCAAGAGCTGGTCTTTCAATGCTGTCTCAAGCGCCGTGACCTGATCGAGGCGCGGCTCGGCGGCAAACAGATCGAGCGAGGCATTGGCGACCGCGCACCCGACCGCGTGGCCGGTAAAGGTCGGCCCATGCATCAGCGCCTTGTCGCCCGCCTGGTCGTGAAACGCATCATAGATGCGCGCCGAGGCAATGGTGGCGGCAAGCGGGGTAATGCCGCCGGTCAGCGCCTTGCCGAGCGCCATGATGTCAGGTGTGACGCCTGCTGTATTGGCTGCGAACATGGCGCCGGTGCGGCCAAAGCCGGTAAAGATCTCATCGAAGATCAAAAGCGCGCCATGGTCATCACAAAGGCGGCGCAGGGCGTGCAGGACCTCTGGGGAATGCATGCGCATGCCGCCGGCGCCCTGGATCAGCGGCTCGATGATGATGCCGGCGATACTTTGATCTGTTTCTAGCAGGTGGGCGATGGCCGCCAGCCGGTCCGACGTGTCTGGCACATCAACAATATGCTGCGGCGCGAGCGCGCCCGCAAAAAGCGCATGCATCCCCTCTTCGGGATCACATACCGACATGGTGGCGAATGTGTCGCCGTGATAGCCGCCCTTGAAGGAGATGAATTTGCTGCGCGTCTCGCCATGCAGATTGCGCCAGTATTGCACAACGATTTTCATCGCGACCTCCACAGCAACCGAGCCGGACTCGGTAAAGAAGGTTTTCGACAGATCGCCGGGCGTGAGCTCGGCCAGACGCTGAGCCAGGCGATAGGCCTGTTCATGCGCGATGCCGCCCAGCATGACATGCGGCATGACATCAAGCTGCGCCTTGGCCGCTGCGACAAGCGCGGGATGATTGTAGCCGTGCACAGCCGTCCACCAGCTGCCGACACCGTCGACGAGCTGCGACCCATCCGGCATCAGCAAGTGTGTGCCGCCGGTTGCCGCAATCGCGGCCGGGCGCGGCATGGTTTTCATTTGGGCATAGGGAAGCCAGATATGGCTGAGCCCCGGCGCCAGCCAATCAGGCTCCTGCGTCATTTCTCGCCTCTAAGTGGTGACAGATCATGCGGCGTTGACCTAATACACAAGGCAAGACGAAGCGAAAGACAATTCCAGTATGCGTGCATCTGCACAAATCGCGGCAATGGCCGCGGCCCGCCTTGGGAAGTTGGAGCGCCTTGAGCGCCGACGAGCGCTTAAACCGACATCGCGCGAGGGCGCCGGGCAAGCTGTGCGGCAGGGCCGCGCGCTGATCTCGTTTTGCGACAATGATTATCTCGGCCTCGCCCACGACCCGCGCATGATTGCCGCCGCGCAGGCCGCAGCAACGGATGGTGCCGGGGCCGGCGCATCTCGCCTGGTGACCGGCGATCATCCGCTGAACCATGCGATTGAGACGAAGCTCGCGGCGATGAAAGGCCTGCCGGCAGCCCGGCTGTTTGGCTCTGGCTATCTGGCCAATATCGGTGTCATCCCCTGCCTTGTGGGGCCTGGAGACAGGGTTTTGCTCGACGAGCTGGCGCATGCCTGCATGCATTCAGGCGCCAAACTGTCGGGCGCGGCGATCGAGACATTCGGCCACAATGATCTGGTGGATCTGGACGAGAAACTCGCTGCAACGACGAGCGGTCAATGCCTGGTGCTGACCGAAACGGTGTTTTCCATGGACGGTGACCTCGCCCCGCTGGACGCGATACAGGCGCTTTGCGAGCGCCATGAGGCCTGGCTGATGACCGATGATGCGCATGGCTTTGGCGTGGTGCAGCAGTCCAACCCGGCGCCGGTGCAAATGGGCACGCTGTCAAAGGCGGTGGGTGCCTATGGCGGCTATGTGTGTGGGCCGCAGAGCTTCATCGACCTGCTTGTCAGCCGCGCGCGGAGTTTCGTCTACACGACCGGCCTGCCGCCGGCGGTGCTCGGCGCCATTGATCAGGCGCTTGAGATTATTGCAGCCGAGCCTGACCGCGGCGGACGCGCCATCGCGCATGCGGCGCGGTTTTGCCAGGCGCTTGGCCTGCCGGCACCGCAAAGCCCGATTGTGCCGATTGTCGTTGGCGCCGAGACACGCGCGCTGGAATGGTCAGCCGAGCTTGAAGCGCGCGGCCTGCTTGTCACGGCAATCCGCCCGCCAACCGTGCCGGACGGGACAGCGCGCCTGCGCATCACATTCAGCGCCGCGCACCAGGATAGCGATGTCGAGACGCTGATTGCGGCGCTGAAGAGCTGTATGGCCCCGGCATGAGCGCCTATTTTGTGACGGCCATCGGCACCGACATTGGCAAGACCTATGTCAGCGCGCAAATGCTGAAAGCATGGCGCGGGGCGGGAAAAAAAGTGGCCGCTGTCAAAACTTTAATGAGCGGCTTTGGCGAGGCTGATCTGCCCGCATCGGATGCCGGGCAGCTATTGCAGGCCATGGGACAGGCGGTAACACCGCGCGCGGTATCGAAGATTTGCCTGCACCGATTTGAGGCGCCGCTGGCCCCGAATGTGGCGATGCGCGAGGCCGGCATGGTGCAGGATTATGCCGCTATTCTGGCCTTCACGCGCAAGGCGCTGAGCGCTGCATCACCGGGTGACAAGGTTCTGGTCGAGGGCGCAGGTGGGGTGATGTCACCTGTTACAGATCAGCGATTACACATTGATTTTATGGAAGATTTATCCCTTCCAGTGATCCTGGTGGCGGCTTCTTATCTTGGCGCGGTCAGTCATACCCTGACGGCCATTGCCGCCATTCGGGCCCGCGGTCTTGACCTTGCCGCACTCGTCGCCTCTCAGCCGCATCCCGGCGCGCAGGACCCCCATCACCTTCTGCGCGAAGTCGGTCTGTTTGACCCCGTCCCGGCGGCCGCTGTGCCTTATAACGCGGCAGCTGGCACGCTGTGCGACATGCTGGATGCCCGCTAGGCAAGGGTAAATGCGGGGTTTAACAGGCCGGCGAAATTATCCGGCAAATTTCAGAGAACGTTTCTGCTGAGCGCGCATAATGCCCGAATAAAGGCGGAGTGGAGCGCGCGATGAGCAGGCTCAGTAAACTATCCCTGGCGGCCGTTTCGGCTGCACTTATTGTCGGCGCCCCGGCGCAGGCCAGCAATTTCTGGGCAAGCCAGCTTGTCGATGATTTGATGGGTGGGCCGCTGGACCGCCTGTCCCGCGGGCTGGCCACGCTGAGCGCGCCGAAGCCGGACGCAAGCCCGGCCGATGCCTATGAGCAGATTGCCTATCGCGCTGCGCCAATTGACACGGCCGCGCCAAAGACAATTTCGGATTTTGTCGACTATCGTCCATTTGCCAATGATTTCATTTTCTCGGTCGGCAAGTTTGCTGGCGACCGGCCGATGGAGGCCCACGATCCCTGGGACGTGACGGGCACGGCGCTTGCGGCATTTGACTATGGCACGCTGGATCAGGAAGTGACCTTTGACGATGCCGCGCCCTTTATCGGGATCGGCTTTGACGCACCGAAGACAAAACAGACCGGCTGGGATTTCCAGGCGCGCGCCGGCGCGGCCGTGTTAAGCAGCGGCGACCTGTCATTGCGGGCGGTGGATGGCTCGCGTGATCTTGATCCGGCCCTGCTGATCGAGCTGCAAGGCACAATGGCCCCCTTTGGCGAGCAATTCGACAATGTCGATCTCTACCCTGTCGTTCAGATGGAACTGAAATATCGGTTCTAGGCGGGCGCCTTAGCTCACCGCATTCATATAGGCGGGCAGCCAGCCCTCATGGGCCTCGCGGAGGCGCGAGAGGGGGACCGGGCCGATTCTAACAAACTCCATCCAATCAAAGTCAATCACTTGCTTCGCCGAGATGGTCCCGATCAGCGACCACTCGCCCCGATCGATCAGGCGATCTACGAGTGCTTCTTGCGCCCCAGCTACGAGATAGCGCGCGCCGCCCTCGCCAAAGAGAAGTTCGTCATGGCGCGCGCCCAAAGCGACGCTGCCGTCATAAGCAAGAGAAGAGCCTACCCCACTCGCCAGCGCCATCTCCGCTGCAGCGCAGGCGATCCCACCGTCGCTGACATCGTGCACAGCGTTCACGAGACCCTCCTGGATCAACATGCGCACACACTCCGCATTCCGCTTCTCGGTCTCCAGATCGACGGGCGGCGGCGGGCCGGCCTCCTCGCCATCCAGACCCAGAATCTCGCGCGCATAGAGCGAAGCGCCAAGATGGCCTTTGGTCTCGCCGATCAGGATCAGAACATCGCCGGGCTGGGCGCCTTTCAGTGTCGCGATGGTTGAAACGTCTTCGATCAGGCCGACACCGCCGACCACAGGGGTTGGCGGAATACCGACACCATCTGTTTCATTGTAAAGGCTGACATTGCCGGACACGACGGGGAAATCAAGGGCGCGGCACGCCTCGGCCATGCCTTCGACGGCCTTGACAAACTGGCCCATGATTTCGGGGCGTTCCGGATTGCCGAAATTCAAATTGTCCGTGATCGCGATGGGCTTGGCCCCCACTGCGCTCAAGTTGCGATAGGCCTCAGCCACGGCCTGTTTGCCGCCTTCATAAGGGTCGGCGGCGACATAACGCGGCGTGCAATCAGAGGTGATGGCGAGGGCCTTGTTGGTGCCGTGAATGCGCACAATCGCGGCGTCTCCCATGGATTGGGAGCTGTCCAGCGTATCACCCATAACATGGCGATCATACTGTTCCCAGATCCAGCGTTTGGACGCCATATCCGGGCAGGACATGAGCTTCACCAGAACCTCGCCATAGTCGTCTGGCTCTGGATATTTTGTCAGATCAAGCGGCGCACGTTTGGTTGGCTCAACCCAGGGCCGGTCATAATTCGGCGCATCATCGGCAAGCGGCGCGACCCAAGGGCGATCATAATTCGGCGCATCATCGGCGAGCGGCGCCACGGGAATATCGCAGACGACCTGCCCATGCTGCAGCAAAGTCAGGTGGCCGGTATCGGTCGTCTCGCCAATCACTTCAGCGTCGAGATCGTATTTGTCGAAAATCTGTTTCGCGAGATCGATCTTGTCAGGATAGAGCACCATAAGCATGCGCTCCTGGCTTTCCGAGAGCATGATCTCATAGGCGGTCATGCCGGCCTCGCGCTGGGGGACTTTATCAAGGTCCATGCGCACACCGATCCCCTCGCCATTCTCCCCGCCGCTATCGGCCATCTCGACCGATGAAGAGGTCAGACCCGCCGCGCCCATATCCTGAATGGCCTGGATGGCATCGGTGGCCATCAGTTCCAGACAGGCCTCGATCAGCAATTTCTCGGTAAACGGGTCGCCGACCTGGACGGTGGGGCGTTTTTCCTCATCGCCTTCAGAAAACTCAGCCGAGGCCATGGTCGCGCCATGAATACCGTCGCGCCCGGTCTTGGAGCCGACATAGAAGATCGGATTGCCGGGCGTCGCGCCGCGGGCATAGAAAATTTTGTCCTGCTCGGCGAGACCAACCGCCATGGCGTTGACGAGGATATTGCCATTATAGCCGGCGTGAAAATCGGTTTCGCCCGCCACGGTGGGCACACCGACGCAATTGCCATAACCGCCAATGCCGGCCACCACACCTGCAACAAGGCTGCGCGTTTTGGGGTGGCTCGGATCGCCAAAGCGCAGCGCATTGACGAGCGCGATGGGGCGCGCGCCCATAGTGAAGACATCGCGCAGGATACCGCCAACGCCCGTGGCGGCGCCCTGATAAGGCTCAATATAAGACGGGTGGTTATGGCTCTCCATTTTGAAAATGGCCGCCATGGGTCCATTCGGGCCATCTCCAATGTCGATTACCCCGGCATTTTCGCCCGGCCCCTGGATGACGTGGCTGTTCTTGGTCGGGAATTTGGACAAATGCCGGCGGGACGATTTGTAAGAGCAGTGCTCTGACCACATCACGCTGTAAATGCCGAGCTCGACAAGGTTCGGGTCGCGGCCAAGGCGGGTGACGAGCCGATCCCATTCTTCGGCATTGATGCCATGCTCGCCAGCATCCGCCTCTGTCTGGATCGCCTGCATGGCGGCAACAATGTCTGCAGAAAGGGGCGCGATTTGATCAGCCATTTGCGCCGTGTAGCGCGCAGTGGAGGGATTCGCTAGTCCGACAATGTGCCCGTGAGCACCGGCATATTAACAGAATATAGACCAAGATATGGTTATCAAAGCCCAGACAGAAAGCGTCGGTCCTGGCTTGGCCAGTTCATTTTAGAGTTACGCATGATGGAGCGTTTGGATGTTTAAGACTGTTTTTTTGATGGTTGCCGCCCTCTTTTTGCTTCCGATGACGGCAAGCGCCTATATCGGGCCCGGCATGGGCGCCGGGGCCATAAGCGCGGTCATTGGTGTTCTGGCAGCAATCGGTTTGACGCTGTTCAGCCTGTTTTACTATCCGATCAAACGCGCGCTGAAAAAGCGGCGCCCGCAGGTCGATGCGGACATTGCTGCCGACGCTGATGCATGAGCATGGCGATCCTTATCGTCGGGGCTCTGGCCTGCTTTGAGCTGTTTTTCCGCCTGCCGATCGCCACGGATGCGCGTGTCCTGATCGCATCGGCGAACAAGGCCATGGCTGTCATTCAGAGCCCCATGATTTCCGATCACTGGAAAGAGCGCGTGCTGCCGCGGTATTCCCAGCGGATCCTCTTCAGGTCCTTGCGGGTGTCAGGTTATATTTTCCTCGCCATGATGCCGATTGTCGCGGCGGTGGCGGTGGGCCAGGCACGCGGCGAGAATACGCTCGATTTAGTCCTTGGGTGGCAGGGTCTTATTGGCCTGTCGCTGGCCGGGATGATCTTTGCCGGGCTGCGTTCAAAACTGGCCGCGCAATCGGCATAGGCCATGTCAGACTATTCATTCCTAGAGCGGCTAAGCCATAGACTGGCCCTGGGCAATGCATCGCTGGGGGAGGTTCTGATGGATCTAGAATCCAGCCTGTCAGCGCCGCCCCCAAACGGGTTTGAGCGCCGCCATCATGTCTTTGTATCAGGCCTGGCACGCGCCGGAACCACGGCCCTGATGCGGGCGTTGCATGCCTCAGATCAGTTTGCCTCGCTGACCTATCGCGACATGCCCTTTGTGCTGGCGCCCAATCTTGGTCAGCGTTTCCGGCTTGGCCGCGGGCAAGGCGAAGACCTGCGCGAGCGGGCGCATGGTGACGGCGTGATGGTGAATATCGACAGCCCCGAAGCGCTGGAAGAGCCTTTCTGGCGCAGCTTTTGCGGGCGCGACTATATCAAGTCTGATCGGCTTGTGCCGCATTTGGTTGAGGTGGCCACACTGCAGAAATACCGGACCTTTGTCGGCCATGTTTTGTCGCGATACGAGCGCGCGCGTTATCTTGCCAAGAACAATAATGCGATGCTGCGCCTACCGGCGCTGATCAAGGCGTTGCCGAACGCGACAATTGTCATCCCGTTCCGCGATCCGGTTGCCCAATCGATCTCCCTGCATCGCCAGCATGCGCGATTTGCGGAAGGCCACGATGCGTTCACGGGCGAGTATATGCGCCTGCTCGGACACCATGAATTCGGCCCTGACCACCGTCCTTTTGTTCTCGGTGGTCAGCGCCCAGCCGGCACGCCGGACAGTGTGAACTATTGGTTGTCGGCCTGGGTGCTGGCCTATGCGCACATGCTGAAACAGGCTACTGACAGGCCAGCCTGTATACCGGTGGCCTATGAGCAAATCTGCGCGCCGGACCGTAAGACCTGGACACGGCTGAGCCACAAGCTGGCGATCAATCCGGGCGTCGGCGCCTTCAATGAGGCGCCGCCACGTGAGCCCGCGGGCGAGATCGACCCTGCCCTGCTGCGCCAAGCCAGACACATTTACCAAAAACTAGCGCATCTCGGCGATGAACGGTTAAGCGCAGCGCATGCGGGTCAAACCGCCGCTTAGGAGACAGGCATATGGAAGAGTTTCTGTTCAAGAAGGTCAAATTCGAGGTCTGGGCGATTCTGGCCGGTGCCATAGGGTTGCTGATCGCCATGGTGATGTTCGGCTTTGTCGCCCAGAAACGCGCCATATCTCCGGCGAGCAATTATGCCGGCCCTGTCGGGCGTTTCGTCGAAAACCTTGTTGCGTTTCCGGGTCTGGTGGGACGGGTGTTTTCTCAACAGACAGACCGGCATGTTGCCAGCGTGTTGTCGCACGATCTGGAGGCCGGTTTTACGATTGTGAATGGCGCTGATACGCCAAACTATATCCTGATCAGCCGGTATGACGGCAATCAGAAGCGCAGCGGGATTGACCTTGTCGATGAGGCCACGAAAGAGATCGTTCATTCGCAATGGTTCTCGGATGTCAAAGCCTTTGAATATGACGTGCGCTATCCCGGTTTTCAGGATCAGGTGACCGCAGATCCGAGCACGATGCGGCTGATCCATCCGCTATTGACCGAAGATGGCGGCACGGTTCTTCACTTCACCAACTCGCCCCTTTACCGCCTGGACGCCTGCGGCAACGAAGTCTGGCGCAACACCTCCTTTGCGTTTCACCATTCGCTGGAACAGGACCATGCGGGCAATTTCTGGGTGCCCGGCACCGGGCTCGATCCACTCAATACCGATGGATTCGACCCGAAAATGACGACATTCGAGAACTTTCGGAATGACCATTTGGTCCAGGTCAGCCCGGACGGCGAGACGCTGTTTGCCAAATCGGTTCTCGATATGCTGGCTGAGAACGGGCTATATAACCGGGTCTATAACTATATTAGCTACAAGCCCGACCCGATCCATCTAAATGATGTGCAACCGGTGCTCGATGACGGCGCGTATTGGAAGCGCGGGGATGTTTTCCTCAGCATCGGTCACCTGAACATGGTCGTTCTCTATCGCCCGTCTGAAGATCGCCTGATCTGGTGGAGCCAGGAACGGACCATGTATCAGCATGATGTCGATATTATCGATAGTCAGCGCATTTCGATCTTTGATAATCGCCGAACCTATGGTGCCGCGGGCATGTATACGCTCAGCCATAATGAGCTGCTGATCTATGATTTTGAGACCGATACGCTGAGCCCTGTCTTTGGTGACCAGTTCGACGCCTTGGCAATTGAGACCATCTCACAAGGCCTGGTCCATTGGGGCCCGGATGCCAGCGTGATGATCGAGGAGACCAATAGCGGCCGCCTCGTCAAACTGAACCCGGGCGGCGATGTCGCCTGGCAATATGCCAATCGCGCCGACAATGGCACGCCCTATACGCTGAACTGGTCGCGCTATGTGCCGCGCGGCGACGGCGACAAGATCGTTGCAAGCCTTGCCGGCGCTGTCTGCGAATAGCGCCGCCGCCAAACGGCGTCCATAACCCGCCACAGATATCGCCGCGACCGCCTGACCGCCCTTTGATGGCAGTCATGGTCCCGGCGCTGTACCCGTTGCTCCGACGCGCTGAGCGCACGCGAGCGCCATTGCGCGCAACCGCAAGCCCCAGACATGCGGACATTTTTTCTCTCTAGGATTGCATATTAAGGCAATTTTAGGAATTTAATACTACCCCTGATTGTGTCGCAGGCGATCACAGATCACCGGACAGCTCATTGGTCTGGGTTCTCCGCCCCTCTTCCCAGGCCAACCACCCTTAAAGGACTGGCCTTCGGGCCAGTCCTTCTTTTAGGGGCCTATCAAAGCATCGAAATATCTGTCTCGACATCGAGAAACAGCCGGCCTGTTAGCTCATAGATGTCGGGGCTGACCATCATGTGCTGGGTGGCGACATGAATGTCGCGAAAGTGGCGCTGCAGGCGGGACGTGCGATAGACCGACGTGCCGCCGCCTGTCTCATACATTTTGGTGACGGCCTCACAGCAGGCGCGCACCGTGTGCGTCATGGCGAGACGCAGATTGCGCCGGGCCTCGGGCGTTGCCGCGCCCATCTGTTCTGCTTCGGCCCAGGCGGTCTCGATCGCGTCATAGAAGAACAGTCGCGCAGCGCGCACCAGCGCCTCGGCCTCAGCCACGGCCCGCTGGGTCGCTGATTTCTGGGCAAGCTTGCGGCGCGACCCTTCGGGGGTCTTGGCGCCGGCAAAGCTCAACAGCTCATCAATTGCGGCACGCGCAATGCCGAGCGCCACAGCCGCAATGCCGACGGCGAGAAACCCAAAGGTCGGGAACGCGTATATGGTTTCATTACCCGGCGCGGGATCAAACACGCGCCGCGCATACGCCTCTGGCACAAAGACATTGTCGACTTTGAAATCGGTTGATCCCGTGCCGCGCAGACCCGAGACATCCCAGGTATCGATGAAGGTCACCTGCTCGCGGCGCAGGGCGAAGGCGCGCTGATCTGGCCGGCCATTGTCCAGCATGACCAATTGTCCGCCGGCATCGGTGACAAAGCCGCCGCAGCTCAGCCAGTCACAGTTCTGGCTGCCCGAGCCCCACTGCCACTGGCCTGAGAGGAGAAAGCCTGCCTGCCCGTCGACAGTGACGGCCTGCGCGCGTCCGCGCGGGGCGAAAACACCGGCCGCCTTGGTGTCTGGCGCCGCCAGCATGGCGCCGGCGACATCCGGCGGAAAATGGGCCAGCGTGACCATGGACGTAATGCCGATAAAGATCACCCAGCCAGCCGAGCCATCAGCCCGGGCGAGACGCTCAACCGCGCGGGCATAATCAGCGGCGCTGCCTTCCAGCCCGCCAAGC
>JBCCMX010000024.1:0-21109 GCA_039026135.1 Pseudomonadota bacterium
CATCTGCCCATTGTCAGCTTTGTTGACGAGCCCGGCTTTATGATTGGCTCCAAAGCGGAGAAGGAAGCCACGATCCGTCACGGCGCCAATGCTGTGCTGACAGCAGCCCTGACCAATGTGCCATGGGCTTCGGTTATGGTGCGGCGATCATTTGGTGTGGCGCAGGCGGCCCATTACGGCCCGGAGGCCTTTGTGCTGGCCTGGCCATCAGCAGAGAGCGGGCCACTGCCAGTTGAAGGCGGTGTGGCGGTCGCCTTTCACAGAGAGATCGCAGCGGCTGAAGACCCTGATGCCAAACGCCGCGAGCTGGAAGAGATGCTGGCAGCGCGCCAGTCCCCCTTCCCGCGCGCGGAGGCGTTTTCGGTCCATGACCTGATTGACCCGGCTGAAACACGCCCGATGCTGTGTCGCTGGATTGATCGTATTCAGCCGCTTTTGCCGCCGCTTTTGGGGCCAAGCAGTTTTTCCCTTCGCCCTTGAGGAGCCATTGAAATGACAGTTCCCATTACGCTGGAGACCGGCGGTTCGGTTTGGAAAGTCCTCGTCAAGGAAGGCGATACGGTTGGCGAAGGCGACACGTTGTTCATTCTGGAAGTGATGAAAATGGAGGTGCCGTATGAGGCACCTGTGTCGGGCAAGGTGACCCGCATGCTGATTGCCGAGGGTGATGTTGTTGAGGAAGACCAGACCGCCGCCGAGCTGACCGAGGGCTAGCGCTTAAGCCGCCTCAGCCGGTGGACGCAGATTGTCGAGCCCGGCAAGAACCTCGCGAATATGATCGACAAAGAGCCGTGACTTGCCGCGCAGTTTTCCGCCGGTCCAGACCACAGACAGTGGCAGATCCGAGCCGCGCCAATCGGGCATGATCCGTTTCAGTGCGCCTGAGCGGACATGCGGGCAGACCAGCCAGTCTGGCGCGACAAAAATACCGAGCCCGTCGACAGCGCCCTGCAAAAGGGTGTCGCCGGATGAGCCACGGAAGCGGCCATCCATTTGCACGCGCACTTCCTCGCCGGTTGTATTGTGCACCAATGTCCATTGCTGGCCCTGGACTGTCTGGCGGAAGACCAGGCCATCATGATCTTTCAGCGATTGCGGGCAGACCGGTTCGCCGCGCGCGGCGACATAGGATGGCGCGGCCCAGATGCCGCGATGGGCGATCATCAGGCGTTTCGCCATCAGGCTTGAATCGGTCAGCGTGCCGAGGCGAAACGCGATATCGATGCCTTCGGTGACGAGATCGGTATAGGTGTCGTCTGACATGAGATCGACGCGGATATGCGGATACTTGTTGAGGAAGGTCGCCACCGCCGGGGTGATGACGAGCTGTGAGAAGGAGTTCGGGGCGCTGATGCGCAGCATACCGACCGGTTCCTTGTCGAGGCCGCGTGCCTCGGCTTCGGCATCATCGAACTCGCTCAGGATATCCTGCGCACGGGCATAGAAGCGCTCGCCAGCCTCCGTCAGGCTGAGCGCGCGCGTGGTGCGGTGGAACAGTTCGGCGCCAAGCTGATGTTCGAGATCCTGAACGCGGCGTGAGACGGTGGGCTGGCCGATACTGAGATCAGCGGCGGCGCGTGAGAAGCTGCCCGTATCGGCGACGCGGATAAAAAGGCGCATGGCATCAATGCGGTCCATGAGATGTCTTTCGTCTTATTCCAATCTTGCATGACCTATATGGGAAGCCTTCGCCTTCTGTCATCAGGGGTAAGCGCCCAATTTGTCCCCATCGCGGACGCAACTCCCCACCTGTCCGCCCATATAAAGGAGCCGATGATGGCGAAGTTTGATATTCACAATGCGACCACCGCGCCGGATGGCGCCAAGGATTTTCTTGCCGGTGTTGAGAAGAAGATGGGTTTCGTGCCCAGCCTGTTCGGCGTGCTGGCTGAAAACCCGACCGTTCTGAATGCCTATACCGCGCTGTCCGACCAGCTTGGCAAGTCTGGCCTCAGCCCGCTGGAGCAGCAAATTGTGACGATTACCTCCAGCGTGGAGAATGAGTGCCATTTCTGTGTGGCGGCGCATACGACGATTTCAGAGATGAATGGGCTGGACCTCGATGTGATCGCCGCGGTGCGTGAGGATCGCCCGATTGCCGATCCACGCCTTGAGGCGCTGCGCGTCTTTACAAAGCGCACCGTGATTGATCGCGGCTTTGTCTCGGACGCAGATGTCGAAGCGTTTCTTGATGCCGGATGGGATCGCGCTGCGGTGCTGGCGGTTATTCTGGGCGTCTCGCTGAAGGTGATCTCCAACTATACCAATCATGTGGCTGAAACGCCGGTCAATGAAGCCTTCCAGAAACATGCCTGGTCACCGGCCGACAAAGCTGCAGAGGTCCACGCGTAGTCCTCCCCTTACTGCACGTTGATGTGAAGGCCTGCCCCGCACCTGCCGGGCAGGCCTTTTTCATTGGCGCGGGTGAGCTCACAAGCGGCTCGCGTGGACGTGATCAGGCCTCACGGCCCTGTTGGTCGTATGTGATGGGCGCTTCGACTAACTTCAGGTCACAGACAAGGAGGGCGATATGACGACGCCAGCAAACACAACATCGATCCAACCTGCCGGCCTGATCGACCGGATCAAAAACAACGTTCCAACCGGGATTGCTATTGTGGCATCGCTGGTTTTCCTCGATAGCCTGCGCTTTAAGTTTACCAACGCGCCGGAGACGCAGACAATCTTCGGCAAGCTCGACGCCTGGGCGGCGAGCCTTGGCGCTGAGGGCCTGTTCGTGCAGACGGGCCTGTTCAGCCAATATGTGATCGGCACAGCTGAGCTGTTTGCATCCGCGCTTTTGCTGATCGGTATTCACCCGGCCTTTCGCCGCTTGCAGGCGGTTGGCGCCTTGATCGCGGTGGCCGTGATGACGGGCGCGATCAGTTTTCACCTGTTCACCCCGCTCGGCATTGATCCGAACAATGATGGTGGCGGCCTGTTCATGATGGCGGTTGTGGTTTGGCTGACATCCATTCTGATGCTGTTCATTCGCCGCAAGGAATTAATCGGCCTGCTCAGCGATCTGCGCGGCGCGCTGCTGCCATCCAACTAATGCCTGTTTTGACACTCAACCGAAGGATACTTGCCATGAAAATCCGTACACTCTTCGCCGCTGTCGCCTTTGCCACAGCCCCCGCAATCATCTCTGCTCCGGCGGCTCATGCCGACAAGGCGCCGGTCTATACAGCCTGGAACTCAAACGTCGCTGTTCAGGGCTATGATCCGGTGGCCTATTTCACTGAGCGCGAACCGGTCAAAGGCTCAAAAGACTATTCAACCGACTATAATGGCGCCGAGTTCCGTTTCGCCAGCGCTGAGAATCTTGCCACGTTTGAAGCCGATCCTGAGGCCTATGCGCCGCAATATGGTGGCTATTGCGCCTGGGCGGTGGCTCAGGACAAGACAGCGAAAGGCAGCGCGCAGCACTGGGCCATAGTCGATGGCAAGCTGTACCTGAACTTTAACAAGAAAATCCAGTCGACCTGGAATGAGGATCGCGAAGGCTTCATCACATCAGCCGACGCGAACTGGCCAACAGTCCTACAATAGAGGCACTTCCTCCCCTCAATTTGCCTTATACCTCTGTTGGTCTGGCCCCTGCGTGCAACCCGTCACGCGGGGGCCGTTTCTTTGGCGCAACACTGCGCGGCAAAGGCGGCGCTGTTACAAGAAATTCACCCCGCCGATGACAAAAATCTGGGAGGAGTTGGGCGCGCCAAAAAAGGGCGCTAAACAGGAGACTCCCATGAAATCTTACATTTGTGCTGCGTTCGCCGTATCCGCTCTGGTCGCGGCGCCTGTGGCGGCGGCTGACGGGCTTTATTTTAATGGTGGCTACTCGTTTCTGAGCGTCGATGAGGATGATATTGACGCGGATGTTGAGGGCCTGACGGGCCGTGTGGGCTATGATTTCAACCCGATTTTCGGCGCCGAGCTGGAAGGCACGTTCGGGACAAGCAGTGAAGACCAGACCATTGGCGGCGTCGATGTGTCGATCGAAGCCAATTACCTGATCGGCGCATTCGGCAAGGCAGAACTGAATATTCCGGGCCCGCTGCGTGTGTTTGGCCGCGCCGGTCTGGTGCAGGGCGAGCTGGAAGTCGAGGCGAGCAGCGGCCCGTTCAGCGCCAGCGAGTCAGACAGCGAGACCGGCGTCGCATTCGGTGCCGGTGCCACCTATGCGATTGTGCCGCACATTTTTGTGCGCGGCGATTACACGCTTTACTCATTCGACGATTTTGACGCGGACGGATTTAGCGTCGCGCTCGGTTTCCGCTTCTAGGTCGGACGGCTGGCATTTTGAAACGAGCCCCGCGGTGATAGCGCTGCGGGGCTTTTCTTTTTGGCCTGGTCTGTGGCTTTCGCGTGGATAAGACTCTCAGGCGAAAATGTGTTAACCTTTTGGCGGGAATAGCGGAGGGCGAGCAGATGGCATCCATCAGAGACAAAATAGTTTTTTCCGGCATTGTGGCATTAGGCGGTCTTGGTGCTGCGTGTGTTTTCTTACCCAGTGCCAACGCGCAATACAGCTCCGGTGCAGATTGTTGGGACCTGTATGATGACGCTTACCTTGTTACGCGTTGTATTCAGGACCGTAGCGCCAAAATGGCCGACCAGATCATGGGCGGCAACTCGTATGATGATTATGATGATTACGACGACTATGACGATTACGATGATGACTATGACGATTATGGCTACGACGATTATAGTGATCGCTCATACACCAGTTCCAGCTATGGTCAGCGGTCAAGTCGGTTCGCGGGCGGGCTTGTTGAACGCAATGAGATCTTCATTTCTTATGGCGGCGACTCGTATATCGCGAATAGGTGGGCGAGCCTCTATGTCGGCAATCAGATCGTCGGAAACTATACAATAAGCGGATCGGTTGAGGATGGTTTCTGGGACGCAAAAATATGGGTCCAGAATACAAGCGACTGTCGGCTTGAGTTTTCTGGCTCCTTTCTCGTCAATGGTCGGCCGGTTAAATTCGTTGATTGGGGGGTCGGCCATTATGTATCGGCGCACACATCGCAGACGCTTTACGGTGATGTCAGCATGAACGGCGTGAGTATCAACAAGAAGATGACATTCGAGCCGGAGGGCAGGGTCTACGACTGTGCCTAAATAACCATGTTCCCGAATTAATGGTCACGCCCGGCCCATTCCTGGAGAATGTGGCTTGCCACTGCAAACGGGAAGGGCGCGCGGATGTCGGGGTGTTTGCCCGCCAGAATGTCGCGCGCCTCTGCGCGTGTGACCCAGCGCGCGGCTTCCAGTTCATCCTGCTCGACCTGATAATCCATATTCTCCGCCTGCAGGATGATGCCGATCATCAGTGAAGAGGGAAATGGCCAGGGCTGGCAGAACAGATATTCCGCGCTGGCTGGATCGGCGCGAATGCCCGCTTCTTCCAACAGCTCGCGGCTTGCGGCCTGTTCAATGCTTTCACCTGGCTCGACAAAACCGGCAAGACAGGACCAGAAATCGGCTGGCCAGCCAGCCTGCCGGCCCAGCAGGCACTGATCATCCTTGACGGCCAGCATAATGGCAACAGGATCTGTGCGCGGGAAATGCTGGGCGCCGCAATTAGGACAGACGCGCTTCCAGCCGGCCTCGGCAACCTCTGTCTGACTGCCGCATTGCGCGCAGAATTGATGGTTGCGATGCCATTCAAACAGGCTGCGGGCGGTCGCGGCGAGATTGGACTGCATGGCCGGCAGCTTGCCAAGCGCCAGGCGCATGTCTTCAAAACTGCCGGCGCCCTCAAGCAGCGACCCCTGGAGCTGGAATGTGTCTGGCATCTCGGCGCCAAAGACCGGCGCGCCGGCCTTGTCGAGGCCGAGGAACACTGTCTGTGCCGTCGCGCCGAGCCGGGCGACCTCTGGCCCGAGCCAGATAAGCCCGTCGCCGCGTATATCGACCAGCGGCAGGCCCTCTTTCATCAGGAAGATCAGTACATCGTCGCGCTTGTACGCCGCCTCCAGCCAGGCCGTGTCGGTGCGGTGATGGGCGGCGCGGTCAATTGGGCTGGCGGCAAGCGGAATATCATTGGATGTCAGCATCAGCGCCTCATAGCAGCTTGTCACCTCTTGTCACGGCGCTTTCAAAAGACGATATTGTCTTCAGGAGGCTGGCGGCGGACGTGCTTTTCGCCAACCGGGTCAGGTCGGGAACGAAGCAGCCCTAACGATTTCGGCACGGGTCGCTGTCCAGTCTCCGCTTTTTCCGCGAGCGCCATCTTGTCCGTCTGTTGCAAACGGGGAGCGGCCAGTTTTTTAGCCGAGCTGTGCCAGATAGGCCTCGGCCGCTTGCAAATGCGCCGCGCGTTTTTCGGTGTCCATCTTGCGCACCATGGCGACCATCATCGCCCAGCGCGGATTTTTCTCCAGCGCGTCGGCATTTTTCCAGATGAAACGCCAATAGAGCCCGTCCCAGATCGTGCACCAGTCACCGGTGGGATGGTTGCCCATTTTCTTCAAATAGGCTGCGCCGCTGAAATAAGGCTTGGTGGTTATGAGGCCGCCATCGGCATGCTGGCTCATGGCATACACATTGGGCACCATGACCCAGTCATAAGCGTCAACAAACATTTCCATGAACCAGCGATAGATCTCGTCTGGATCAAACTCGCAGAGGAACATAAACCCGCCAAGCACCATTAGCCGCTCGATATGATGGCAGTAGCCGGTCTTCAATATGCGCTGGATCGCGTCGTCAATTGGCGGAATACCAGTCTGCCCGGTCCAGAAGCTTTGCGGGATTTTGCGCACATGGCCCCAGTGATTTGTGGTTCGCATGGGTACGCCGAGATCATCATATGTCGCGCGCATAAACTCGCGCCAACCGATCACTTGGCGGACAAAGCCTTCAAGTGAGGCGAGCGGGATGGTGTGGGCCTGGCCATAAGCCAGTGCAGACTGCAGCACCTGATCCGGGGTGAGGAGCCCGATATTGAGCATTGGTGTAATGGCGCTGTGCCATAGCAGGGTCTCGCCTTGAAGAATGGCATCTTCATAGGGGCCAAAGTAGGCAAAACGTTGGCTTAAGAACGCCTCAAGCCAGCCTTGCGCGGCTTCATGTGTGGTCGGCCAGTAAAGCGTATCAAGGGATCCGTAATGGTGGGGAAAGTCGTTCTCGATGCGCATACGGGCCGCCTGCTCTATCGGTGTCGGTGTAAGAGCCGGAAGCTGTGGTACGTCGGCCTGCAGCTGCTTGGGGACTTTTTTCCGATTGTCCGCGTCAAAACTCCACTGGCCGCCAATGGGGGCATCGCCCGCCATCAGGACATCCAGCCGCCGGCGCTGAGACTTATAGTATTCAGCCATAAACCAGCGTTTCTGGCCGCTGCGCCAGCTTTGGTTTTCAGCTTGGCTATTGAGGAAGCCAGGCGTTGGCAGCAGCTGCAAAGCGAGGCCGTGCGCCGCGCAGTGCTCCCGCAGGCGTTTTTCCAAAATGAAATCGACCGGGTCGCAGCTCAGAATGGTTGTCACACTGTCACGGGCGAGGCCGGCCAACAGTGTTTTCAAAACAGGTACGCCGTGTTTATAGCGCGCAAACTCTGCGGTGTGGCCCACCCGGCCGAGTGTCTCAGCATAGGCCGCCATGCTGGCCACGTGCAGCCAGAGTCTCTGTTTGTGAAAGCGCAGCGGATACTGCCGGTCGCCGAAAAACAGGCTATCCTCGACCAGAACGATGCGATCAGCTTGTCCGGAGAGCCCGGGATGATCTGCAAAAAGCTGGTGGGGGAAAACGAGTAAGGCTGTGGTCATTCGGTGGACCTAGCGCGCCGGGTGCTTGCGGCCAGCCCATGTTCCGGTCCATAAGCTTTAACCATGACGGATGCCCCCGATTCTGCGACAGAGGCGCGCGACGACGCCACATTTTCCATGTTTGCTGACAGCGAAATGGGCGCGCCGGACGATCAGTCCTATCAGGTATTGGCCCGCAAATATCGCCCGCGCCTGTTCAGCGACCTGATCGGCCAGGAGGCGATGGTGCGTACGCTGCGCAATGCGTTTGAGACCGGGCGCGTCGCACATGCTTTCATGCTGACCGGTGTGCGCGGTGTCGGAAAAACAACCACGGCGCGACTTCTGGCCCGGGCGCTCAACTATGAGGGGAGCGGCGCGGACGGCCCGCGTATCGCGCTTGACCCGCCTGGGACCCATTGTGAAGCGATCGTGGCAAGCCGCCATCCTGACGTGCTGGAGCTGGATGCAGCCTCGCGCACAGGCGTGGCTGATATGCGCGAACTGCTGGACGGGGTGCGCTATTCCCCGGTCTCGGCGCGCTACAAGGTCTATATCATTGACGAGGTGCATATGCTCTCGACCGCGTCCTTCAATGCGCTTTTGAAGACGCTGGAAGAGCCGCCGGGCCATGTGAAGTTTATCTTTGCGACGACCGAGATCCGCAAAGTGCCGATCACCGTCTTGTCCCGCTGTCAGCGGTTTGACTTGAAGCGGCTGGAGAGCGGCGCGCTGGCCGCCCATCTTGGCAAAGTGGCGCAGGCAGAGAAAGCCGATGTCTCCGAGGAAGGGCTTGCCCTGATCGCCCGGGCGGCGGAAGGGTCGGTGCGCGATGGCCTGTCGATCCTGGATCAGGCGATTGTCCGTTCACTGAGCGACGGGGCTGTGTCTGGCGCGGATGTTCGCGATATGCTGGGCCTTGGCGATCGCCTTCGCCTGCTTGATGCGTTTGAGTTTGCGATCAAGGCCGAGGCGCAGCAGGCGGTCGAAGAGGTCGCCGCGCAGGTCCGGGCCGGGGCCGATCCGCTGACCTTGCTGAAGGATATGCTGGAGATTGCCGCCGATATCGCCACGGTGCAGGCCGCCGGCAAAGACTATGTGCTGCCGGGGCCAGCCGACTGGACGGCGCGCACCCATGCGCTGGCTGCGCAGCTGACCCCTGCGCAGGCGCAGCGGGTCTGGCAGATCTTGCTGTCAGGCTATCGCGATACGCAGTCGGCGCCAGAGGCGGATATCGCGCTTCGGATGGTGGTGCTGCGTCTGGTGGCGGCTCAGCAATTGCCGAGCCCGGAGGAGGCTGCGCGGATGGTGGCCGAGCAAGGATCTGGAGGAGGGGCCCCGGGCGCTGCGGGAAAGCCTGAACCGACATTGGTGGTCGCAGCGCCGCAGGGCGCGCTGGCCAGCTTTGACGATTTGCTCGACCGGCTAGAAGTGCGCAAGGAAATCAGACTGTGGGGTGAGGCGCGCCAGTTTGTGCGCGCCGAGACATTTGCGCCGGGCCGGCTGGTCTGCGCGCTGGCAGACAAGGCGCCGCCCGACCTGCTGCGCCGCCTGACCGATTTTCTGGACGCTGAAACCGATCAGGACTGGGATGTGTCGCTGGCCGCCTCCGCGGTTGAAACGCGCAAGGAACTCGAGACCCGCCAGTCCCGCGAGCGCCTGGAAGAGGCCAAGGCCGATCCACGTGTCGCCGCCGCGCTGTCCGCCCTGCCGGGCGCAGAGATTGTCAGTGTTGAAGACGCCCCGGGCCTTGATCCGGACGCCCTGCCGTCCAATGTGGTGGCCATGCGCAGGAAAGAAAGCTGAGAACCGATGACCGATTTTACCAAGATAATGCAGCAGGCCCAGGACATGCAGGCCAAGATGCAGGAAGCGCAGAACAAGGTCGAAGCGATTGAAGCTGAAGGCATTGCCGGGGCGGGGCTGGTCTCTGTCACGCTGCGCGGTAAGGGCGAACTGATGGCCGTGAAGATTGATCCAAGCCTGATGGGCGATGAGGCCGAGATTATCGAAGACCTCTTAAAGGCGGCCCATAGTGATGCGCGCCGACGCCTGGATGAAGCGATGGAGAAGGCGATGAAAGAGGCCACGTCCGGCCTGTCGGGCCTGATGCCAGGCTTCAAAATGCCGTTTTAGCCGCGAGACTTGCGCTTTTCGGCGAGTCTCTGACATGAACGCTCATGGTTAAGTCATCTGCCGGTCCGGAAATTCAGCGCATGATCGATCTGATTGCGCGTCTGCCGGGGCTTGGGCCGCGCTCGGCGCGCCGGGTCGCGCTGTTTCTGCTGAAACGCCGCGACAGTCTGCTGAAACCAATGGCCGCGGCGCTGGCAGATGCAGCCGACAAGATCCAGCAGTGCCAGACCTGCGGCAACTATGACACCTTGCAGCCTTGTGCGGTGTGTCGGGAAACCGGCCGTGATGATGGACTGATTTGTGTTGTCGAAGATGTACCCGACCTGTGGGCGCTGGAGCGGGCCGGGATTTTCCGCGGGCGCTATCATGTGCTGGGCGGGGTGATGTCGGCGCTTGACGGGGTCGGCCCGGAAGACCTGACCATCGGCCTGCTGGTCGATCGGCTAAAGGCGAAGCCCGTGCGGGAGGTGATCCTGGCGCTGAATGCCACGGTCGATGGCCAGACCACCGCCCACTATGTCGCCGAACAGCTTGAGGAGCTTGGTATTCCGGTGACCCGGCTGGCGCATGGTGTTCCGGTCGGCGGTGAGCTTGACCATCTCGATGATGGCACGCTGGCGACGGCCTTGCGCGCGCGTCGCGGACTGTAGACTAGTCGGCTGGCTGCATCAGGAAGATACGGCCATCGAAATCCTGCGTTGCGAGGTAAATGCCCTCTGGCGTGGAGAGGACATCGCGGTAGCCATAATTGAGATCAACCAGCAGATTCTCTGTGCCGAGAACGGCGCCGCCCTCATCCAGATCGACGCGGACAATCCGGCGTCCGCGCGGGCCATTCAGGGCGCCGATGAGCAGATCGCCGGCCCAATACTCAAAGCTGGGGCTGGTCACAAGGTCCATGCCGGAGGGCGCAATCGATGGCACCCAATTATAGGCCGGATCCTCGAAACCGGGGCCGGTGGTCTCGTTTGAGATGATCGTACCGTCATAATTGATACCATAGGTCACTTCCGGCCAGCCATAATTGAGGCCGGGCTCGACGACATTCAGCTCATCGCCGCCTTTCGGGCCATGTTCATGGGAGAAAAGGATGCCGCGATCACTGTCATAGATGAGGCCCTGAATGTTGCGATGGCCATAGGAGTAGACCGCCGGATGGCCGCGCCCGTCGGCAAAGGGATTATCATCCGGCAAAGACCCGTCGGGATGGATGCGGGCCGTTTTGCCATTCAGCAGCGAGGGGTCCTGCGCATCATCCATATAACGCAGTGCATCGCCGAGCCCGATAACCATGGTGCCATCCGGCAGGAACGCCATGCGCCCGCCAAAGTGGAAACGCGTATCGCGATCCTGGCCTTTGAAAATCTCTGTCACATTATCGAGGCGCATCTCGTCAAGCGCCAGGGTCGCTGAGATGACCGCGGTCGTATTCATCTCGCCCATATCCTTGGCATAGCTGATATAGACCGTGTTATTGTCGGCAAAATCTGGATCAAGCGTCAGCCCCATAAGCCCGCCCTGACCGTCAACATAGATGTCGTCCGGCAGGCCGGAAAAGGCCGCCGGGTTCAAGCCGTCTTCAGTGATGAGCCGCAGGCGACCCTCACGCTCGGTGACCAGCAAGCTGCCATCAGGCAGGCGAGCCAGTGCCCATGGAAATTCGAGCCCTTCTGCAATCAGGGAAAGGCGGTAACCGTCCTCAGACAGGACGGAGCCATCAGGCTGTATTTCGGGCGCTGCCTGATTGGCCGAGCAGGCTGTGGCCAGCCCAATTGCGCCAAGGGCACAGATATAACGGATCATCACATTCGTCTTTCGCTCAAGTCTTGTGGTAGACTAATGGGAATGGCGAGAATTGAAACCATTATACGCCGGCATATCGCGGCTTTTCGGCGCCAGGATGATCTTGCAAAAGGGGCGCTTGTTATGCGCGAAATAGCCCATTTGCATCAATTTTCATCAGCGGCCCGATTTCCGCACGATCACTGTGCTGCAATGTTGCCGATCGCGATCCCGCGCGGCCATGTGGCCGATGAATTTTGGCCCAACACGTTACGAGGCCGAAGACAGAGTATTGGGGGCAAGCGACGTAGGATGAGTGAGCAGAATGGCTGAAAAAGCAGCATTGGTCCTGTTTTCCGGGGGGCAGGATTCAACAGTCTGTCTAGCGCATGCGCTACAACGGTTTGACCGGGTTGAGACAATTGGATTTCGTTACGGCCAGCGCCATGAAGTGGAGATGACGTGCCGCCTGAACGTGATTGAGGCCCTACGCAAGACCTTCCCCAAGTGGAGCAAGAAGCTTGGCGAGGATGTGGTGTGCGATATGCCAGCGCTGGCGCAAGTTGGCGGATCGAGCCTGACCAGCGATATTGAACTGGCGATGACCAAGGGCGGGCTGCCGAATACGTTTGTGCCAGGCCGCAACCTGATGTTTCTGACCATGGCAGGCGCGCTGGCCTGGCGGCGCGGTATCAACACGCTGGTTGGCGGCATGTGTGAGACCGATTATTCCGGCTATCCAGACTGTCGGCGCTCGACCATGAATGCCCAGCAATTGACGCTGGCGCGCGGCCTTGACCAACCCTTTGTGATCCACACGCCGTTAATGTGGCTCGACAAGTCTGAAACCTGGGATCTGGCAGATGAGCTCGGCGGAGAGGAACTGGTCGACCTGATCGTCGAAGAGACCCATACATGTTATCAAGGTGATCGTGACCACCGCCACGATTGGGGTTATGGGTGCGGCAAGTGCCCGGCCTGCGAATTGCGTGCGGCGGGCTGGACCAAATGGAGCCAACGGATCGCTGCGTGACAACCTATAGCGTTAAGGAGGCCTACCTGACGCTGCAAGGCGAGGGGGCCCAGACTGGCCGCGCAGCGGTGTTTTTGCGCTTTGCCGGCTGCAATCTATGGAGTGGCCTGGAGAAGGATCGCGCTGCGGCGGTGTGTTCTTTCTGTGATACCGATTTTGTCGGCACGGACGGTGAGAATGGCGGCAAGTTTCGAACGCCATCAGAGCTGGCGGGGCATGTGCGTGCCCTCTGGCAGGCCGGTGCGCCGCGCGCGGGCACGCCCTACGTGGTCTGCACCGGCGGTGAGCCGCTATTGCAGCTGGACATGGCTTTGATCAGCGCGCTTCAGGCGGCCGGATTTGAGGTTGGGGTTGAGACCAATGGCACGCTGGCGGCGCCGGCCGGGCTCGACTGGATCTGTGTCAGCCCGAAGGCAAACGCGCCGCTGAAACAGATCTCAGGTCATGAGCTGA
Organism: Pseudomonadota bacterium; assembly: GCA_039026135.1. Lineage (GTDB taxonomy): Bacteria > Pseudomonadota > Alphaproteobacteria > Caulobacterales > Hyphomonadaceae > Henriciella. The sequence continues at coordinate 13,159 of JBCCMX010000024.1, forward strand.
AACTGGTTTATCCGCAGGATGAGCCGGAAGCTGCGCCCGAGCGATTCGAAGAATTGAGCTTTGACCATTTTTTCCTGCAGCCAAAGGATGATCCCCAGCAGCGCGCGCATATTGCAGCGGCGACCGCCTATTGCCTGGCACACCCGAAATGGCGGCTCAGCCTGCAGACGCATAAACTTATCGGCATGCCCTAGGCGCGGTGGCGGCGCGCTAGTTCAGTTTCTTGCTGGACTGTTTCTTCGGCACAAAGGCAGGGTGCAGCGGCTCGGCCGGGACGCCCTCATCCTTTAGCGCCTCGCGCTCATCCTTGGTGGTTTCGCCCCAGATCGGCCGATTGTCGATATCGCCATAGTGCATGGCGGTCGCCTCAGACGCGAACCCGTCACCGACATAGTCAAAATTTTCCGCCACATGTTCGCGCGCGGCGGCTGCCAGCTTGCCAAAGACCTTTTGCGGATCAGGCCCGGCATTTTTCTTGGTACCGGCAACAGACGGGGCCATGATCTGTTTGCCGACATGCGTGCCGTCGCATTGCGGGCATTCGATGAGATCGCGCGCGGCCTGTTTGTCATAGGCCTGCGAGGAGGCAAACCAAGCTTCAAACTCGGCCTCGCAATCATGGCATATGAGGGCATAGCGGATCATCGGTCTGTCTTAGCCAGCCAGCATCGGATCGAGCTTGCCAGCGCTTTCAAGCGCCATCATATCATCGCAGCCGCCAATATGCACGTCGCCGACAAAGATCTGCGGATAAGTGCGTGCCCCGCCTGAGCGTTGCACCATCTCGGCGCGCTTTTCAGCGTCCATGCCGGCATCGATATGGGTCAGATTGATCGGCTTGGACTGCAGCAATTTCAACGCCCGCGAGCAGTAGGGGCAGAATTGACGCGTATAGATTGTGACATCGACCATGGGGTGACCTTAATGAAGTTTCAGACGCTTATATGGTGGCGTCTGCGTCTCTGACAACGCGTGCAAGCACCAGCACATGTACTTGCGCCGCACCTGCCTGTTTCAGGGCACGTGTGCACGCTGACAGGGTTGAGCCGGTCGTATAGACATCATCGACCAGCGCGAGGTGCGCGCCATCGATTTTTTTGCGTTTCGATTTCGGCACATGAAACGCGGCGGCCACATTGCGTCGACGCTGGCGCGCGGTCAGCCCGGCCTGGCTGGCCGTGGCGCGGTGTCGCTTCAGCACATCGATCAGGACGGGCGTCTGGCTTTGCTTTGATAGCGCGCGGGCAAGCCAGGCCGACTGATTGAAACCACGGCTGGCCAGGCGACGATAGTGCAGCGGCACGGGAATAAGTGCGTCTGTGTCGGCCAAAAGGTCGCCGGCGGCGAGGGTCAGCCAGTTTCCCATTGTCTTGAGCCCGTCGCGACGCGCGGCGTGTTTCAGATCCAGCACGACACGTTTTGACAGATCATCATAGGCGAGCGCCGCGCGGGCCTGATCCCATCGCGGCGGCCTGGCCAGACAGCGCGCACACAGGCTGTCAGCACCAAGATCGACCTCGACCGGCAGGGCGCAGCGCCGGCACCCGGTGCCGATCAGAAAGTGAAGCCGGGCGAAATCCTGAGCTTCGATCGGGCCTTGTCCGCCGCGATAATCATCGCCGAGAATGGAGCGCTGTGGCCAGACAAATCCGGCCGCCGCGCGCAGTCCAGCCTTTGCCGATTGGGCTAAGCGGTGCATATCAGAGCCATGTCGGAGCGTGCGCCCCCTCTTCTGTTCAATCCTGCCTTGATCGCGCGCAATCGCGCCCGCGCGGCCCGAGGCTACGACGATTATGCGTTTCTGAAAACGCGCGCTTCAGACGATCTAGCAGACCGCCTGGGCGATGTATCGCGCAGGTTTCCGCTGGCGCTGGACATGATGTGCCATAGTGGGCAGGCGGGCCGCGCCATGCTGCAGACCGGTCAGGTTGACCGCGTGATCGGCCTCGAACCGGCGCCAGCGTTTGCACGGCAATGTGATCACTATGAAGATATAAAAGACGGTTCTATCGAGCACCTGCCCTTTGGGCCAGCCGCGTTTGATCTTGTGACCAGTGTGCTGGGCCTGCACTGGGCGAATGATCTGCCGGGTGTGCTGTCGCAGGTCAGAACGGTCCTGAAGCCGGACGGTCTGTTTCTGGGCTGCCTGTTTGCCGGCGGCACGCTGGGCGAGCTGCGCCAATGTTTGATTGAGGCCGAGACTGAGATCCTGGGCGGGGTCAGCCCACGGATCTCGCCATTGCCCAGCTTGCAGGATATGGCCGGCCTGATGCAACGGGCCGGGTTTGCCCTGCCTGTGGCCGATATTGAGCGCATCACGGTACGCTATGATACGCCGCTCAAATTGATGCAGGATATCAAGGGCATGGGCGAACAGGCCGCCTTTGCCGCCCGGGCCGGGCAGACACGTAGCGCACTATCGCGCCGATTGCTGGGGCGGGTGTGCGAGCTTTATCACGCACGGTTCGCCGATCCTGATGGCCGCATTCGGGCGAGTTTCGAGATCATCTGGCTGTCGGGCTGGGCACCGGCGGCCAGTCAACCCAAGCCATTGCGGCCCGGCAGCGCGCGCGCCAGCCTGGCAGACGCGGTCAAACGCGCGGGCAAGTCCAGCGGCTGAACGCGTTAGACAAATCATCTTGCAGAGCTAAAGATGACAGAAAAACAAGAGGGAGGCGGTATGCCAAGGTTCATCAAAGGGTTGCTATTCGGCCTTGTGGCCGTGTTTCTGCTGGGTGTCGCCGCGCTCTGGTGGGCCGGCCCGGACTGGCGCGCCCTGATCGCAAATGCACCGAGCGGTCGCGATGTCCTGTCCTGGGATATTGGCCAGCGCGATGCGGCGTTCCGCATGATGGACCGCATTCCGGTCCTCTCCGACGTAAACGAAATGCAACCGTCAGATGCGCCAAAACCGCTCGAAAAGGGCGCGCCCCTGTCGCTATCTGTGGATGTCGACGCGTATATGGCGCAGGGCCGCTATGCCAGCCTGGTGATCTTGCATAACGGCAAGATCCGGCTGGAGAAATATGCCATGGGCTTTGATGCGGGCGGGCGCTGGACGAGCTTCTCGGTTGGCAAGTCATTCACCTCCACCCTGGTCGGCGCGGCGATCAAGGATGGCTATATTGCCAGCACGGATGACAAGGTCTCTGACTATATCGCGGGGCTGTCTGGCTCGCCCTATGATGATGTGACCATTGAACAGTTGCTGACCATGACATCCGGCGTGGAGTGGAACGAGGATTATGAAGACCCCCAATCGGACGTGGCGCAGTTTGATTTTCACGCCGCGCCAGAGGGGCTGGCGCAAATTGTCAGCTATATGCGCACCAAGAGCCAGGCCCACGCGCCGGGCGAGGTGTGGAATTATTCGACCGGCGAGACCAATCTGATCGGCATTCTGGTCAGCGAAGCCACCGGCAAGACACTGGCCGACTATCTGACTGAAAAGATCTGGCAGCCCTATGGCATGGCCGACAAAGCGACCTGGCTGAAGGGCCGCGATGGCAACGAGCTCAGCGGCTGTTGCATTCAGGCGACGACGCGCGATTTTGCCCGCTATGGCCAGTTCATGCTGGACGGCGCGGTGGCGGGCGGCGAGGCGGTGCTGCCAGAGGGCTGGATTGCGGCGGCGACCAAGGACCATGCGCGCACCGGACGGATGGCGCCGGGATATGGCTATCAATGGTGGGTCTATGATGATGGGTCCTACACCGCCGGCGGGATCTTCGGGCAAGGCATATATGTCGACCCGTCGCGGGGTCTGGTGATCGCCTCAAATGGTAATTGGCGCAGCGCCCTTGGCCTGCGTGATGGCGAACGCCAGGGCCGCGAGGATTTCTACCGCGCTGTCAGAGAGGCGATTGACGCAGAAGCCCGTTAGCGCATTTGCGCGCATCAGGCGCTCGCGGCGTGTCATTCACCTTGGCGCCCGCTTGACCCATACTCTCGCGAAACTTTAAGGGAGCATAACACCATGGCGCGAATCAACAGCCCGATAACATACATTCTGACAGTGTTGCTGGTGACGGCGATTGTCTGGGTCTATCTCTTCATTGCCGTCGCAGTGGTGCCCCTGTGGCATACGCTGTCCGGCGAAGGGGTTCAGGCCTGGTTCCAGAATGAGTTTGGACGCTTTGCTATCTTGATGGTGCCGATACACATGTTGTCGATCCCGGTCACCATTACCGCCTTCATACTGAACCGGCGCGGGCAGCCCGGCCATGTCCAGCTCTTGTGGCTCGCCGCGCTGATTGGCTTGCTCGTCTGCCAGGGCTTCAATTTCATCCTGTATGGCGGCAATTTTAATCCGGCCTTGTCGTCCGGCACGCTCTCGCCTGAGGAAGCGCTGACCGTCCTGGGCCAGTGGGATTTCTATCACACGGTGCGGACGTTTTTTGTGTGTCTGAGCCTCGCCAGTCTGACAGCGATCTTTCTGATCGATCAGTCTCAGCTTGAGGCGACCTAGTCGCCATCCATGCGGAGCGCAGCGACGAAGGCCTCTTGCGGAATTTCCACCTTGCCGAACTGGCGCATGCGCTGTTTGCCGGCTTTTTGTTTTTCCAGCAGCTTTTTCTTACGCGTCGCGTCGCCGCCATAGCATTTGGCGGTGACATCCTTGCGCAGCGCCGAGATGGTCTCACGCGCAATGATGCGGCCCCCGATGGCGGCCTGTACGGGGATCTTGAACATCTGGCGCGGGATCAGGTCTTTCAGACGCTCGCACATTTGCCGTCCGCGGCTCTCGGCCCGGCCGCGATGGACCAGCATGGCGAGTGCGTCGACCGGCTCGTCATTGACGAGAATATTCATCTTCACGAGATCCTCGGCGCGGTGGCCGACAATCTCATAGTCGAAGCTCGCATAGCCACGCGAGATTGATTTCAGCCGATCATAGAAATCGAAGACCACTTCATTGAGCGGCAGTTCGTACTGCACCATGGCGCGCCCGCCGACATAAGAGAGCTCCGTCTGGATGCCGCGCCGGTCTTGGCAGAGTTTCAGGATGGAGCCGAGATATTCGTCCGGGGTATAGATGGTCGCGGTGATCCAGGGCTCGCGGACCTCGGCGATTTTGACCACGTCGGGCATGTCGGCCGGGTTGTGCAGCTCAATCTGTGTGCCATCGGTCATGGTCATCTCATAGACCACAGACGGGGCGGTCGCGATAAGGTCGAGATCAAACTCGCGGCTGAGACGTTCCTGAATGATTTCAAGGTGTAACAGGCCGAGAAACCCGCAGCGAAAGCCCATGCCGAGCGCCGCGCTGGTTTCCATTTCCCAGGTGAAGGAGGCATCATTCAGGCGCAGCTTGCTCATCGCCGCGCGCAAATCGTCAAAGTCGCCCGCATCCATCGGAAACAGCCCGCAAAAGACAACCGGCTGGACATCCTTATAGCCGGGCAGGGCCTCAGTAACGCCGCCCTTTTCGGTGGTGATCGTGTCACCAATGGCGCAATCGGCGACCTCTTTGATCGAGGCGATCAGAAAGCCGACCTCGCCGGGCCCCAGCTCATCCACATCGGTCGGTTTGGGCTTGAAGACGCCGACCTTGTCGATCTCATAGGTCGCGCCGGTCTTCAGCATCCGGATTTTCATCTTCTTTTTCAGCACGCCATCATGCATGCGGACAATCACCACGACGCCGAGATAGGGGTCGTAATAGGCATCCACCAGCGCGGCCTTTAGCGGCTGTTCCGGCTCGCCTTCACTGGGCGCCGGCAGGCGCGTGACAATGGCTTCGAGCACCTCGTCAATACCGATCCCGGTCTTGGCGGAAATCTCGACCGCGTCAGAGGCATCAAGGCCGATCACTTCCTCAACCTGCTCTTTCACCGCCGGCACGTCGGCAGCCGGCAGATCAATCTTATTCAGGACCGGGACAATTTCATGATCCTGATCAAGGGCCTGATAGACATTGGCGAGGGTCTGGGCCTCGACGCCCTGGCTCGCATCAACGACCAGAAGCGAGCCTTCGCAGGCGGCGAGACAGCGCGAGACCTCATAGGAGAAATCGACATGGCCCGGCGTGTCCATCAGGTTCAGCGCATAGGTCTCACCGTCGCGCGCGGTATAGTCGAGGCGCACCGTCTGGGCCTTGATCGTGATGCCGCGCTCTTTCTCGATATCCATATTGTCGAGCACCTGATCGGACATTTCCCGCTCGGTGAGCGTGCCTGTCTGCTGGATCAGACGGTCGGCCAGGGTCGACTTGCCATGGTCAATATGGGCCACAATGGAGAAGTTTCGGATCTTATCGCGCGGTGTCATAAAGCGGCATATAGCGATGTGCGTGTCTGACGCCTAGCGGGTTTGTGCGTGTCGCATTATACCAATCAGCGATATGCCTGACACAACGCCTCTGATCGATACGACGACCCGCGCGGCCAAGCCCGGCCTGACGCCGGAGGGCTGGCTGACCGATAGCTGGTATCTGATCGCCACTTCGCCGCAGCTGAAGCCCGGCGCGCAAGAGCGGCGCATGCTGCTGGGGGAGCCGGTTGTGGTGGGCCGCACGAAGGCGGGCGAGGCTTTCGCGCTGCGCGATATCTGTCCGCACCGGCTGGTGCCGCTGTCAGCCGGGCGCCAGGTTGAGACGGGCGGCGAGGCAACGCTGGAGTGCCCCTATCATGGCTGGCGGTTTGGCACCGATGGTGTGTGCAAGCTGATGCCGAGCCTGACCGATGACAGCCCGTATGACCCGGCCAAGACCAAAGTGCGGCGCTATCCGGTGCATGAGGCCAATGGCGCGGTCTATGTCTTTGTCTCGGCCGATCCGCGTTTTGACGGCGTGCCGGATGTGCCGGTGCCGGAATTCGGGCCGCTAGCGGACAAGCCGAAATTCGTGATCGAAGACACGTTCAATGCGCATATGGATGATGCGGTTGTCGGGCTGATGGACCCGGCGCATGTGCCTTTCGTGCATAATCAATGGTGGTGGCGCCCGCCATCGACGGGCCTGAAGTTGAAAGAAAAGCCGTTTGTGCCGGCCGAGCGCGGCTGGGCCATTGACCGCCACAAACCAAGCTCGAACTCAAAGCTCTATAAGTGGGTGTTTGGCGACGAGGTGGAGACCGAGATCCGCTTTCAGCTGCCGGGCTTTCGCTGGGAGATTATCTCCAATGACAAGGCGCGGCTGTTGACGCTGACCTGCCTGACGCCGGAAGCGCCGAAACGCACGCGCATTACACAGCTGACCTGGTGGACCGGGGCGCCGCTGCTCAATCTCGCCATTCCGGTTGCGCGGCCCATGGCGAAGAAGTTCCTGCGCCAGGATGGCGACATGGTGGACTTGCAGAATATGGGCATGGCGCACCAGAAGGCGATGATGTGGATCGATGATATCGATGTGCAGGCCAAATGGTATCAGATGCTCAAAAAGGAATGGGCCGCCGCGCGCAGCGAGGACCGTCCGTTCGAGAACCGGATCAAACCGGTGACGCTGCGCTGGCGCAGCTAGCGGTTTGGTTTGGGGTGAGCGCTGACTTGGGGCGCGTTTAAGCCTTTCCGGTTTGTCGGCTTTCGGGCGCCGAAGCGGACATTGTTTGAGCGGCTTAAAACGCCCTAAATAGGACATCCGATAGAACACTCAAATACCGACGTCACCTTGTTTACTTGGCCGTGATTTGTTTCTTCTCGAACAATTCGTATAGACACGCGCCAACAACAAGGAGCGTGAGGACAACTCAGACTGGCGTCCAGGCTGAGTAATAACAAAAGCGAGTTCTTATGTGCGCGAACAGCACTGTCGTGCGAACCTCTTACTTCGCCTGTGCAGCTTAGTCCTTCTCTATTGGTTTGCTGTCTTGTCCCTTGGACTCAACGCCATCGGTCGGGGTGCTCGATGTTTCATCCAAGCTTGGTTCAATATTTTGCAATTCGACGGTGTCGCTTTCAGGGATGACTGATTGTTCCTGCGTTTCTTGGGCTGGGATTGGAGCTAGCTCATCCC
>JBCCMX010000025.1:0-20694 GCA_039026135.1 Pseudomonadota bacterium
CAAATGTTCGCAGGATCGTTGTAAACAGGGATATCTCTTCGACTTTGCCAAAATTGCCGGCCGCGTCGATGAAATCGCCGGTTTTGTAAGGCCTGAAAATCATCAGCATGACGCCGGCTGCCAGGTTCGACATGGCCCCTTGCATGGCAAGCCCAACGGCCAGACCGGCCGCGCCGAGCAGGGCGATGATGGACGCTGTCTGAACGCCAAACCGGTTTAGAACGGCGATAATGACGAAAGCGAGGATAGTATAACGCGCCAGACTGCCGAGAAAATTGAACAGTGTGTCGTCGAGTGTTTCGTATTTGCCCGCCAGGCTGCGAACGGCCTTTCCGACACGCCAGGCAATCCAGTAGCCAACGATTAAAATAAGTATGGCCAGAAGCAGGTTGGTGCCCCAGTCGAGAATGACTGGACCATACTGTTCGACGAATTTTTCCATGCTGTTCCCCTTTAGTAGGCGAGCAGCTTAGCGCAGGTTGAAGGCAAACCGTAGTCTCCGACTGCAATCGGCGCCGTAAGCGATTAGGCCGGCAATCCCATCACGGCTTTGACCTCAAGGAATTCCTCAAACCCCGCCGCGCCCCATTCACGTCCATTGCCGGACTGTTTGTAGCCGCCAAATGGCGCGGTGAAATCTTCACTCTTGCCATTGATGCTGATGCGGCCCGCGCGGATTTGGTTCGCGACAGGTGCGGCATCTTCTGGCGCACCCTGAACATAGCCGGCAAGGCCATACTCGGTATCATTGGCCATGTCGACGGCCTCATCGACGGAGTCATACGGGATCATAACGAGCACCGGCCCAAAGATTTCCTCGCGCGCAACGGTCATCTCGTTTGTCACGTTTCCAAACACGGTCGGACGGGTGAAATAGCCGCGGTTCAGTCCTTCTGGGCGGCCTGTGCCACCGGCAAGAAGCGTGGCGCCTTCATCGATACCAACCTGGATCATGTCCTGAACCTTGGCATACTGATTAGCGTTTGAGATCGGGCCAATCGCTGGGGCCTCGGCCTCTTGTGGCATTTGGACTTTGATGGCTTCAGCGGCTGATTTTGCAATCGACATGGCTTCTTCATTGCTCGCGCGCGGAACAAACATCCGGCTCGGCGCGTTGCAGGACTGGCCGGTATTCATCATCATCGCGTTTACACCGCGGGTGACGGCGTTGCCCAAATCAGCGCTCGGCAAGACGATGTTAGGTGACTTGCCTCCGAGTTCTTGTGCCACGCGCTTAACGGTCGGCGCGGCCGCCTGAGCGACCAGCACGCCGGCCCGCGTGGATCCGGTAAAGCTAACCATATCAATGTCAGGGTGCGCAGACAGCGAAGCGCCAACGCCTGGGCCATCGCCATTGACGAGGTTGAACACACCGGCAGGCACACCGGCCTCCTCCATGATCTCGGTCAAGATCAGAGCATCAAGCGGGGCAATTTCAGACGGCTTGAGCACCATGGTGCAACCCGTCGCCAAAGCCGGCGCGACCTTGCAGGCAATCTGGTTCAGCGGCCAGTTCCAAGGCGTGATGAACCCGCATACGCCGATCGGTTCCTTGCGTAGCAGTGTTTCGCCCAGTTTTTCCTCGAAAGCATAGTTTCGTAAAACGGCGGCCGCTGTCGCAAAGTGCGCGATCCCTGATGGGCCCTGCGCCGCATTGGCCAGCCACATTGGCGCGCCCATTTCATTTGAAATCGCCTCTGCCATCTGCGGCATCCGCGCTGTGATGCCGGCTGTAATCTTGTCGAGCAGCTTGGCTCTGTATTCCACTGTGGTCGCCGAAAAGGTAGGAAAGGCAGCGCGGGCAGCAGTGACGGCTTTGTCCACATCGGCTGACGATCCGATAGAAATGCGTGCAAAGGCTTCTTCTGTCGCCGGGTTTTCAATGTCCATCGTCCGCGGGGTTTCCGGATCGACCCACTCACCATTAATGTAGAATTTCAGAAAGTCTTGCACTGTGCATCTCCTGGGATTTTTGTTGCTGTCACGATAGGAGATAATCGAGCGCATCGCCAGTCCTATCGTGGCGAGAGTTACCCGCCGCGCTTGCTGATCGTCACTTTGTGAGCGAAGTGGACAGATTGTTGCCGATTTTCGATTGAGTGGGTCAAGCTCAGCATCGGACATTGCACCGACTGGTGCATTCGTGAACACTGCGCGCAAAAGAGGGACAAGAGTATGGTGATCGCAGCAGCAGCGTCGGCCGATGCAGGCCTTGCGGTAAAGGAGGCGCTGGTCTTCCTGTTTGCCGCCGGTGTGATCGTACCACTCGCGCGGCGTTTTAAAATTCCGGCCGTGGTCAGTTTTCTGCTTGCAGGTATTGCGCTCGGACCATTTGGGCTTGGCCGGTTTGTTGATGAATGGGCGCCGCTTGAGTTTCTCACGATGTCCGATCCCGCCGGCGCAGCGCCTTTTGCCGAGCTCGGCGTTCTGTTCCTGCTCTTCCTGCTGGGGCTTGAACTGTCAGTCGACAAGCTTTGGGCGCTGCGGCGAACGGTGTTTGGGACCGGCGCACTGCAGACCGGCATCAGTGCGCTGGCGATCGGCCTCGTCGCTTACAGTTTCGGCTTTTCGGCTATACCGGCTGCGGCGATCGGGCTTGCTTTTGCGCTTTCGTCGACCGCCATTGTTATGCAGGTCTTGATTGAACAGAAGCGGGCGGCGACGACGGTCGGACGCACGGCGCTCGGCGTTCTACTGTTCCAGGATGTAATGGTCGCGCCCATCCTTATTTTTGTTGGCTTTGCCGGCGCAGATGCAACCGGCGCCGCGCTCCTCCCGGCCATTGGCGAGGCGCTGGTGCAGGGCGTCGCCGCCATCGCCATCATTATCCTGATTGGACGGTTCTTGCTTGCTCGTGTGTTCCATCTCGCGGCCAGCACGGGCGGGCGCGATTTCCTGATGGCGATTACGCTATTTACGATTGTTGGCGCTGCGGCCCTGACTTTCAGCGCTGGCCTGTCGCTCGCGCTTGGTGCTTTTATGGCCGGGCTGCTGCTGGGGGAGACCGAGTTCCGGCATCAAACCGAGGTTGATCTGGAGCCATTCAAAGGCCTTTTGCTCGGTCTGTTCTTTATGACAGTCGGTATGGGGATTGACCTTGTGGTCGTTGCCGGCATCTGGGAGCAGGTTTTGGTGTGGGTCATGGTTTTGCTGGTGATGAAAACGCTGATTGCGTTCGTGGCTGCGCGCTTGTTTGCGGCGCCGACCAAACCCTCTCTGGAAGCTGCGTTTCTCCTCGCGCCGGCGGGCGAGTTTGCATTTGTGATTATCGCCGCGGCGGTTGCCGCAGGTCTGTTTGTGCCGGGTGAGACGGTTTTGCTGTCGGCTGTGGCGGGTTTGTCCATGGTCCTTATCCCGGCCATGGGCAGCTTTGGCGCAAGCCTGGCGGGGCTCTTCTCACATAGCGATGAGGATGTGCCTGAAGTGGCGCCAACGATTGATGACCTTTCAGAGCTTAGCGACCATGTCGTCATCGCCGGGTTTGGCCGGGTTGGGCACGTGATTGCCGATATTCTGCGTGCCGAGCAGGCCACTGTAGTGGCCCTGGAGCGGAGCGCGCCAAGGGTGGCTTTCGGACGCCGGGAAGGGTGGCCAATTTTCTATGGCGACGCAGCCAATGAAGACATTCTGAAGGGCGTTGGCGCCGAGCGCGCGTCTCTGTTTATGGTGACCGTTGACGATCCGGCCGCGGCGATGGACATGGTCAAGGCGGTTCGCCGGTTGCGGCCCATGGCCCCGGTCTTTGTGCGCGCCAATGATGCCGATCACGCCCAGCGCTTGAAGGATGCCGGCGCGACATTTGTTATTCCTGATGCGATTGAAGCGGGGCTTCAAATGGCCGGGCGCGCGCTCAACGAGTTTGGCTATGATGGGGAGACGGTGCGCGACCGGCTTGCAGCTGAACGCGGCAAGGAGTATCGCCGCGCTGATAATAAAGGCGACGATGAAGAACTGAGAGTGGACAGCGCGGAGTAATGCAGAATTCCTTGAATGTCGGCGTGTGGATTATCGCCACCGGTGTGATCATCGCGCTTCTGTATTTGGGACGAGATATCCTCGCGCCATTTGCGCTGGCGGTTTTCCTGTTTCTTGTCATGGAAGGGTTTGCGCGGTCCATCGGCAAGCGCGCGCCGCTTCTCGATGGGCTTTGGGCCCGGCTGGTTTCAATTGCGCTAGTCTTGACCGGGTTTACCTTCTTCCTTGCCTTGTTTGCCCGCGGCATCGCGCAGTTTGGCGCGCAGGCCTTGGATTATGAGACCAAGATCAATGAGCTGATCGCTGATGTTTACAGCTATATTCAGCTTGAAGGCGCACCGACACTTGCTGATCTGGTGGTCAATGACTCCGTCCAGCCGGTCTTTCGCGGCATTGCAAGCGGCATGCAATCACTCACCGGCGATCTGATCCTGATCAACATCTATATCGTCTTCCTATTTCTGGCCGCGTCAGCCTGGCCGAGCAAGCTTGATCGAGTGTTTCCCGACCCTGAGCGCCGCGAGCAGGTAAGCAATGTCGGCGACGCCGCCAGGCGGGGGATCGAAACCTATTTGCTGGCGCAGACGGTGATCAGCGCTTTGATTACCGTACTCACTTATTTGACGCTGATTGCGCTTGGCGTTGAGAACGCCTTGTTCCTGTCGGCGCTGATCTTTGTTCTGAATTATATTCCGACCATTGGATCGATCATCGCGGCCGCCTTGCCACCGCTTTTTGCATTGGTACAGCCCAGTGTCGCGGCGTGGATACCAGGCGATGCACCTCAGAATAGCTATGTCTTCGCTGCGCTTGTCTTTGTCGGTGTCAGCCTGTGGCAATTTGCGATCGGTAATTTCGTCCAACCGCGCATTATGAGCGACACACTGAACCTCTCTTCACTGGTCGTGTTGTTGGGGCTCGCCATCTGGGGCGCCATTTGGGGAATTCCCGGTATGTTCTTGTCGGCGCCGCTCACTGTTTTGATGATGATCTTGTTTGCGCAAGCGCCCTCAACCCGTTGGATTGCAATCTTGCTGTCGGCCAATGGTGACCCTATGATTGCCGATGGAGCCAGCAGATCTGATGTCGGGGTAACCGCGCAACCTGTATTAGAATAAACGACTTGGAAGTCTTGCCACTGCATAAATCGGTGATAATTTTACTTGGAAGTTGTTTCAGATCGATCCATATACGACGTGAGATAATTTTCTGTCACACAAACAGCCGTTGAGATCTGGCCTCCGCGTGCGTCCCCCCACCCAGCCTGCGGATTTGGCCAGTAGAACCCGTCGAACACGTCCCCGTTCGACGGGTTCGCTTTATCTTGTCCCCAACAAATCGGTTCTTTTCCGCCAGAGCGAACCGGTCTAGGCCACGGGAATGAAACGGCTCTGGCACTGGCCAATTGACCCTCTGGCACGAACGGTTCGCCTGGTTCTCGGCGAAAAAGCCTGGTCATTTGAGCCGATCGTCATCAAACCCTGGGTCTCTGATCTCGAGCTGGCCGCGCTCGCGCCCGGCGCCGCGGCGCCGGCCCTGCTGGACACCGATGCCGAGCAGCGCGCCTCGCCGGTCGGGACGCTTGCCATCTGCGAATATATCGAAGAAGCCGAGCCGAGCCCGCGCCTTTTGCCATTTGCGCCGCAAGAACGCGCCGAGGCCCGCCGGATGTGGCAATGGGCCGAAGAAAGCCTGGCCGGGATCAACAATACCTTGCTGGCCGAGCGTATCAGCCAATGGGTTCGCCGGGAAAAATCGCCCGATAGTCTGGCGCTGCGCCAGGGCACACACGCCCTGAAGAACCGCATGACCTTTCTCGACGCGCTGGCAGGCGAGCGCGCCTATATTGCCGGACGCAATCTGACGATTGCCGACCTGTCCGTGGCCGCGCATCTGTCGGCCTATGACTATTTTGGTGATGTGCCATGGGAGCTGACGCCGGATCTCAAAGCCTGGTATGCCAAGATAAAGTCGCGGCCGAGTTTTCGGCCCATTCTGGCCGACCGCGTTGTCAATGTGAAACCGGCCAGCCATTATACCGACCTTGATTTTTAGGGCCTGATGCGGCCATGGCGATTGGCAGTTCACAGCACGTAAAACAGGTGGCAGAGGCGATTGGCTTTGATGTCTGCCGAATCACACGCGCCGATGAGCCGTGGGATGAGGGCGCGCGCCTGCAGGCCTTTGTCGAGGCCGGCCACCATGGCCAGATGGCTTGGATGTCGACAACGCTCGAGCGTCGCAAAGCGCCGACGGCAATGTGGCATGCGGCGAAATCGGCGGTGATTGTCGGCCTGAATTACGGGCCTGACCATGATCCGATGATCAATCTGGAGCGGCGAACACAAGGCAACATCTCTGTCTATGCGCGCGGCAAAGACTATCATGACGTGCTGAAAAAGCGCCTGAAACAGCTTGCCCGCTCATTTGCCGAAGCGACAGGCGCGCAGGTGAAAGTGTTTGTCGATACAGCGCCGCTTATGGAGAAGCCACTGGCGGCAAAGGCCGGTCTTGGCTGGCAGGGTAAGCACACCAATCTGGTCTCTCGTGACCTTGGCTCCTGGCTGTTTCTGGGCGTGATGCTGACGGATGCGGCGCTGGCGCCGGACGCGCCGGAAATTGACCATTGCGGGTCTTGCCGCGCCTGTATCGACATTTGTCCAACAGATGCTTTTCCAGCCCCCTATAAGCTCGATGCCCGGCGGTGCATTTCCTATCTGACGATTGAACACAAAGGCCCGATCCCGCATGCGTTTCGCAGCGCGATGGGCAACCGGATTTATGGCTGTGACGATTGCCTGGCCGTGTGTCCGTGGAACAAGTTTGCTGCCCGGGCGCAAGAGAGTGCCTTCTGGGCCCGCGCAGAGCTGAAAGGCCCGTCACTAGAGGCACTTGCGGCGCTTGACGATGCCGGGTTTCGCGAGGTGTTTTCCGGCTCGCCGATCAAGCGGATTGGCCGAGACCGCTTTGTTCGCAATGTGTTGATCGCCATCGGAAACAGCGGGGATGCAACACTTGCGCAGAGCGCCGCTGCGCCGCTGCTCGATGATGATGAGCCGAGCGTACGCGGTGCGGCAATCTGGGCGCTGTCTTGCCTTGATCCGGCCCTGTTTGAGGCCGAGAAGGACGCGCGGGAATCGACTGAAACCGATATGACGGTGAGAGACGAATGGGCCATCAGGATAGCGAGACAGCCAGGCGCGGATTAGGCGGCTGGATCGGGCTTGGCGTGAAGTTTCTCGCCGGTCTGTTTGTCGCCGTGCATGTCTATGGTCTGGTCCTGTTTTTCGCCCCGGCGCCGGGCACACCCAATATGGCGCTGCGGGCGCTGGAAGGCACGCGCATCTACCATACCTGGGTGCCGCTGGAGGAGATGTCGCCGCATCTCGTGCGCGCGGTCATTGCCGCAGAAGACACCGGGTTCTGCGATCATGCCGGCATCGATTTTGACGCGATTGACCAAGCGCTTGAAGAGCGCGAAGCCACCGGGCGGGTGCGCGGGGCCTCGACCCTGACCCAGCAGACGGCCAAGAATGTGTTTCTGTGGAATGGCGGGGGCTATGTTCGAAAGGCGGGCGAGGCCTGGTTTGCCGTTTTCATTGACGGGTTCTGGGGCAAGCGCCGCGTGATGGAAGTGTATCTGAATGTCGCCGAATGGGGCGATGGGCTCTATGGCGCTGAGGCGGCGGCCTATGGCCGGTTTGGCAAGCCCGCCTCTGAGCTGACGGCGCGCGAGGCTGCTTTACTGGCGGCGGTTCTGCCGAGCCCGAACAAATGGCGTGTGAACCCGCCCGGGCCCTATGTGCGCCGGCGCACCGCGACCCTGCAGGCGCGCATGGGCCAAGTTATCCGCGATGGATTAGACCATTGTGTGTTGGATTGATCGGTCATCTGCGCGCGGTGAATTTCGCCATAAGATTCGCCACTAAAACGCCCGCCAACGGATTTGTCCATAAAATGCACGTCTAGCTGAGCGCGTAGGCCGCCATGGCGCCAAGCCCGAGGATAAGACCGAACCAGCCCCACCAGGGCGCGAAGTTCTTTGCAGCGG
The DNA here is from genome assembly GCA_039026135.1 of Pseudomonadota bacterium. Taxonomy (GTDB): domain Bacteria; phylum Pseudomonadota; class Alphaproteobacteria; order Caulobacterales; family Hyphomonadaceae; genus Henriciella. Next base: position 8,027 of record JBCCMX010000025.1, read on the forward strand.
GAACGGGCGGTTCATCAAGGCTTGCCTCGATCCGATCCATCATGTCGGGCAGGCGTTTCAACCTGTCGGTGACTTCGCGCAGGTTCTGGCTGACAAGTCTGGCCGCCCCGGCCGGACCAAGATTGGCCGAGATCCAGTCTTTGACGATGGGTTCGGCGGCTTGCCAGATGTCATGATTGGGATCGATATTGCGCGCGACGCCTTCGACCTGAACCATGGTCTTTTGCAGTAGGACAAGTTCCGGGCGCAGATGCATGCCGAACGTATGGGTGAAATCGAGCAGCTGGAGCAGAAGCCGGCCCATCGAGACCTGTGAGGCATCCTTGCCATGGATCGGCTCACCAACCGAGCGCAGCGCCTGGGCGAAATCACCCACCGATTGATTGGCCGGGACATAGCCCGCCTCGAAATGCACTTCGGACACGCGCACATAGTCGCGGTTGAGAAAGCCCCACAGGATTTCGGCGAGGAAGCGGCGCTCATTAAAGCCGATCCGGCCGATCAGCCCGAAATCGACCAGGCCGAGCCGGCCATCGGGCATGACGATCAGGTTACCTTCATGCATGTCGGCATGAAACACGCCGTGGCCAATCGCATGGGAGAGAAAGCCGCGCGTGACGCGGTTGGCGAGTGCGGCCCGGTCAAGGCCAGCCGTGTCGAGCGCGCCAGGGTCGGTGAGCGGGATGCCATCGATCCAGTCGGTCGTGAGAATGCGCTGGCCCGAGCGGTCCCAGTCGACGGCGGGGATGACGAAAAAGGCCTCGTCGGTTCGCAGCTGTCGCAGCTCGTCGGCGCCGCCAGCCTCAAGGCGCAGGTCCAGCTCGCGCATCATGGAGGCGGCGACGGTCTCGGTAAAGGCGACGGGCTCCAGGCGGCGGCTCTCGACGGATATGGTCTCGATTGTGCGGGCCGCGCGCTTCATGGCCCGCAGCTCCCGGGTGATCAGGGTTTCGACTTTGGGGCGCAGGATCTTGACGGCGCGCGGGCCTTCGCCGGTCGGCATCTTGTGGACCTGCGCGATGGAGGCGGCGGCGATCGGGTCTGACAGGTCTGGGAACAGGGCTTTGGCTTCGGGGGTGCCGAACTCGGCCTCGAGGGCCTTTTGCGCTTGCGCCATGGAGAAAGGCGGCAGCTTGTCTTTCAGGCGGGAGAGATCGGTTGCCGTTTCGACCCCGAACACGTCCGGGCGCGTGGCGAGAAACTGGCCAAGCTTGATATAGGCGGGGCCGAGTTTTTCCAGTGCCGTGGCCAGGCGCTCACCGGGCCGGCCTTTGGCGCCGCCGCCGAGCAGGCGTAGCGTCTTGCCGGCGATGACGGCTGGCAGCGGCAGGCGGGCATGATACTCGCCCGGCAGGATCACATCATGCCTGGCGAGCGATGTTCCCGCACGCAGCAGGCGGGCATAGTCTGCGATAGCGGTTAGCATGCATGGACCTGATGCGCGCGACCTGCCCGCACGGCCTTCCAACCGCCCGCAAAGGCGACCCATGGGGTGGTTGGGAGGGGGTGTGGGCAGGCCATAATTAGAAGACTCAGACCGCCCAGCCAAAGTGAAGCGCGGCGATGCCGCCGGAGAAATTCGTGATCGAGACATTGGAAAAGCCGGCGGTTTCAATCTCGGCCTTGAAGTCATCTTGTTTGGGAAAGCGGCGAATGCTCTCAACCAGATATTGATAGCTCTCCTTGTCGCCGGCCACCAGGGCGCCCATGGGCGGGATCACATTGAAGCTATAGGTGTCATAGGCCTGCTGCAAGAGCGGGGCGGTCATGTGGCTGAACTCAAGAATGCCGAGGCGCCCGCCGGGTTTCAGCACGCGTTTGAACTCGCGCAGGCCGCCCATCCGGTCGGCAAAATTGCGGATGCCGAAGCTGACGGTGAGCGCATCGAAACTGCGGTCCGGGTAGGGCAGCTTTGACCCGTCCGCGCAGACCCAGCTGAGGCGATTGCCCCATGCGCCATTGTCGGGCCGGGCCTTGCCAGCGGCGAGCATGGCATCATTGATGTCGCAGACAATGGCGGTGGCCTTGGCCGTTTCACCGCGGCGCTTGGCGGCGGTGTCAGCGCGTTTGAGGAAAGCGCGTGCCAGCTCGCCTGTGCCGCCGGCGACATCGAGATGGCGCTCGCCCGGCTGCGGGTTCAGGCGCGCGATCGTGTCATGTTTCCAGAGCCGGTGAACGCCCACTGACATGAGGTCATTCATCAGATCATATTTGCTGGCGACAGAGCGAAACACGCCCTTGACCCGATCGGTTTTCTCGTCGGGGCTGACATCTTCAAAGCCGAAAGAGACCTTGTCGGACGGATCGTTGATATCACTCATAAACGCTCTTTAAGCGCGAAGGTGTTAAAGGGCTATGGATCGCGGCGTCGCACATTGTTCGCGGGCCGCCCCAATTCGTCCGCATTTTCGCGCTTGTCTGACCTTATGGGACCACGCGCCGCCATTGTGAACAGTTTTCGGGCCGTGAACCGCGATGCCCGCCACTGGCAGATCATGGCGCTGGGCGGTCTGTTCATCCTGTCCTGGCAGGCGAGCGATTTTGGCGCATCGCCGAAACATCTGGCCGCAGCCCTGATCGGGGCAATGGCAATGCAGCTGGTCGGGACGGTGCTGGTGAATGCACGCCGGGCCCGCGCTGGCAATCAGCCGGCCAGGGGCAGTCACTGGCGCGCCAGCCGGATTGCCGGCGCGGCCGCCATGCTGAACGATTTTCAATGGAAATCGGCGCTGATTACCTCGCTGTCTTTATCCATCTTGCTGCGCGCCACCTCGCCCTGGTTCTGGCTGGCCGCCGGCGTGATCGGGGTCGGCGCGAAATTCGCGCTGCGCTATCGCGGCAAACATATCTTCAACCCGGCCTGTATCGGCATTGTGGCCGTGAGTATGCTTGCCGGATCGCAGGCCTGGGTCTCACCCGGCCAGTGGGGGCAGGCGCCCCTCTTTGCCGCTTTTGCCATCGGCTTTGCGGCGCTTGTCCTGTCGAGCGCCAAGCGGCTCGACATCGCGATCGGGTTTCTGGTTGGTTTTGCGGCCATGCTGTTTGGCCGCGCCCTGTATCTTGGTGATCCGATGGCCATTCCCATTCACCAGATGCAGAGCGGCGCGCTTTTAGTCTTTGCCTTTTTCATGATAACCGATCCGCGCTCAACCCCCGACAACCGGTTGGCGCGCCTGATCTTTGCTTTCGCCGTTGCGGCCTTCGCCGCCTGGCTGAGCTGGGAGCACCATGTGCGCGGCTCGATGCTTTACGCGCTGGCGGCCTTGGCGATTTTAACCCCAATCCTGGACCGGCTTTTGCCCGCCCGGCGATTTGAATGGATGTCCAGGGAGGGACGACATGACAACACTCAAACACCTGATCGGGGCGTGCGCGCTCGGCCTTACCTCGTTCGCGCTTAGCGCGCCGGCGGCCTTTGCCTTTTGCGGCTTTTATGTCGCCAAAGCCGACACGGACCTGTTTAACGATGCCTCGAAAGTGGTACTGGTGCGCGATGATGAGCGTACGGTGATTACCATGGCCTCAGACTATCGCGGTACGCCAAGCGAATTTGCGATGGTTGTGCCAGTGGTTGATGTGCCCGAGCGCGAGCAGATCAATGTCGCCAATCCAGGCCTGGTGGATCACCTTGATGAGTATACCGCGCCGCGGCTGGTTGAGTATTATGATGACAATCCGTGCGATGTGGCACGCTACAAACAGCTGCGCGCCACAGCGGTGCCTGAGCCAGTGGCGATGATGTCAGATGCCGCGCCTGAGGCTGAAGCGCTGGGCGTGACCATCGAAGCCGAATACGAAGTTGGCGAGTATGATATTCTGATCCTCTCAGCCGAGGAAAGTGACGGCCTGATCACCTGGCTGAATGGCAATGGTTATCGCATTCCCGATGGCGCCGAAGAGGTGGTCGGCGCCTATCTGAAGCGCGACATGAAATTCTTTGTCGCAAAGGTGAACCTGGAGCGCCATTCCGGCTCGGCCATGCTGCGCCCGATCCAGGTCGCCTATGAAGACGATGAGTTCATGCTGCCGATCCGCCTGGGCACAGTGAATGCCGAAGGCAAGCAGGAGCTGTTCGTTTTTGCCATTACGCGCCAGGGCCGTGTGGAGACGACCAATTACAAGACGGTGAAACTGCCGTCGAACATGGATGTGCCAATCTATGTCAAAGACGAGTTCGGGGCGTTCTACAAAGCCATGTTTGAGCACCAGACCGAGAAGCATGACGGCAAGGTTGTGTTCACCGAATATGCCTGGGACATGAGCTGGTGTGATCCATGTGCGGCCAATCCGCTGTCGCCATCCGAGCTGAGCGAGCTTGGTGTGATGTGGCTTAATGAAGGCCCGCAAAACGAGATTCAGCCGCGGTTCGGGCCGCAGGCCGTGGATGCGTTCGTGACGCGTCTGCATGTGCGCTATGATGGCGAGAGTTTTCCTGAAGACCTGAAGTTTCAGGTGACTGGCGACAGGCAGAATTATCAGGGCCGCTATGTGCTCCGCCATCCCTGGCGGGGCGACTATGGCGCGTGTGAAGCAGCTGGCGAATATGCCGAAACGCTAGTCGCGCGCTGGGACAGCGAAGCCGAAGCGCTGTCTGAGCTGACCGGCTGGCAGATGGATGAGATCCGCCAGAAAATGGCTGATGGCGGCTATTCGGCTGAAGCGCTTGGCCTGGAAGCGGCGCCGCCAGCAGAGAAAAAGTCCTGGTGGCAGAATCTATGGGGCAACGGATAGGCTCAAAATACTACTTTAAGTAGTATTTTATAAAGTCTTTCATGGCATGTCTTCGTGTCATGAAGAATGATATTGTAAGCCGTCGCGAACTGCTATTTGGCCGCCGTGCCGACAAAGCGGGCGCCCAGCCCAGTCTTTTCCACGATGAGGCCGGCACATCTGCGGTCGAATATGGGTTGATTGTCGGCCTGCTGGCGCTCGCCCTGACCGGCGCGCTGACCCAGGTAGCGCGGCGTCAGCGCCAGAATTATCGCTGTGTAAGGCGGGCCATGAGAGGGCGCGAACCGAACAGGTTTTGCGCAAACAAGGGCGCTTAAATCACAAGGTTTGACAAAACGCTCCGCCAGCGCGTCGCTGGATTGAACTTTTCGCCCGGAGATGTATTCAAAACCCGTTTTGGTCGCGCCATGATCAATGGCCCATTTTGTGCATCCACACTGTTGCCGTGTCGGTACAGTCGCGTTTCGGAGTGATAAGGGGTGAATGGCCATGCAAGTTGAAGGTCAGGTTTCAGCACATAGCGAGTTCGAGCCGGAGGTGGTCTCTGATCCCGTTGAGCTGACAATTTTGATGCCCTGTCTGAATGAGGCGGAGACGCTGGCGATCTGTATTCGCAAGGCGCTGGCCTATCTGGAGACGTCCGGTGTGTCCGGTGAGGTTCTGGTGGCTGACAATGGCTCGACAGACGGGTCGCGCGAGATTGCAGCCGCTGAAGGCGCGCGCATGGTGCCGGTGAGCGAGCGCGGTTATGGCGCCGCGCTGATTGGCGGCATCAAGGCGGCCAAGGGACGCTATATCATTATGGGCGACGCCGATGACAGTTATGATTTTTCCGCTTTGCAGGGCTTTGTCGATGAGTTGCGCGGCGGCGCCGATCTGGTCATGGGCAACCGGTTCAAGGGCGGCATTCGCCCCGGCGCGATGCCGATCCTGCACCGGCTGATCGGCAATCCGGTACTGTCTTTTATCGGTCGGCTTTTCTTCAAGATTCCGGTGGGCGATTTTCATTGCGGCCTGCGCGGGTTTAACCGGGACGCCATTCGAAAGCTCGAACTGTCCTCAACGGGGATGGAGTTTGCCAGTGAAATGGTCGTGAAGTCGGCGATCAATGGCTATGAGCTGAAAGAAGTGCCGACGACGCTCGACCCGGATGGGCGTTCGCGCGCGCCGCACCTGAAAACCTGGCGCGATGGCTGGCGTCACCTGCGTTTTCTGTTGCTGCACAGCCCGAAATGGCTGTTTGCCTTTCCCGGCGTGGTGATGCTGATCCTCGGGGTGGTTGGCGTGGGTGCGCTGGTCGGCGGGGCGGTGTCGATTGGCAGCATCGAGTTTGACATTCACACGCTTGTCGTGGCCTGTTTTGCGATCCTTGTGGGCTCGCAATTGCTGATGTTTTCATTCGTTACGCGCAGTTTTGCCTCCATGTTTGGCATCTTGCCGAATACGAGAAAGCTGGAAGGCGTGTTTGGGGCCTTCACGCTTGAGCGCATGCTGCAGCTCAGCCTTGTGCTTGTCCTGCTTGGATTGGCGGGCGGTGTGTTCACCCTGCTGCAATGGATCGGGTCCGGGTTTGGCGAAATGTCAGAGGAAACAAGCCTGCGATGGTTTGTCTTGTCCTTGACTGTGCTGACGGTCGGCATTCAAACAGCGGCGGCGGCGTTTCTGTCTTCGTTTGTCCGGTTGAAACAGCCGGAATAAGCCAATCAGGTTTGGGTGGAATCGAGCATGACCGCAGAGCGCCTTCTTCGGACACAGGCTGTCTTTGTTCTTGTGGCCGCTTTTGTTCTGTTGCTGCCAGCCCTGTTGAATGGGCGCCCCTTCGTTTTTCCCGACACGGAGCATTATTATGATATTGGCGAAGCCGCTGTTGGGGGACTGATCGGCGGCGCAGAGCCGGCGTCGGCGCCAATGCCAGAAAATGGGGCCGGCGTGCCCGCACCTGCGCCCGGCGAGACTGCAGGAAACGCCGCTACGACGGGCGGCGGCGGTCAGCTCGCCATGCTGGCAAAAAGCCGCTCATTTGTTTATTCCGTGCTGGCCTATCTTTCCACACTTGTGTCCGGGTTCTGGCCGATACTGATCTTGCAGGCTGGCCTAGCGGCATGGCTGGTGGCCCGAACGCTGTCATGGCTTGCCCCGGATATGGCGCTGAAATGGCGTTATGCGCTGGTTGCGGCCCTTGCCATCCTGACCCCGGCCGGCGGCTTTGTCGGCTTTGTCATGCCGGATGTGTTTGCCGCGCTGCTTGTTCTGGCGGCGCTTAATCTGCTGCTCGATCCGGCGCTGAAATGGTTTGAGACCTTGCTGCTAATGGGCATCATTGCGGCTGGCGCGATCATGCATACGACAATTTTGCTGCTCGGTGTGACGCTGGTCCTGATGTGCGGCGCCTACAAACTGATCAGACACCTGCCGCGACTGTTTGACTGGTCGCGCGTGATCATGATCAGCGGCGCGCTGGCATCGGCAATTGTTGTCAACAGCGCTTATTTCACAGTCGCCGAGTCGCTGTCAGGAGAGAAACTCGGCCGCCCGCCCTTTCTGCTTGCCAGAGTGTTGGCAGACGGGCCAGGCACCAAGCTTCTGGAGCGGGCCTGCGCCGAAGACCCAGCCGCCTATCAGGCCTGTGTCTTCGCCGGTGTCGACTTTGACACGCAGAATGAATTTCTATGGAGCGCGGGCAAAGGCGTCCTGACCCTGTCGATCGAGGAACAGTTCAATCTGCTTGATGAAGAAACGGGGTTCGTCCTGGACACGGTGGCATCCTATCCGCTTCAGCAGTTTGCTGTTTCGACGCGCAACTTCGTGGAGCAATTGGGCTCCATCACGATGAAACATCTGCGGTTCGGCACGCCATTCATTGCAGCAAGCGAACAATGGGGCGACATTGATACGCTTGCCAATGTTAGCGGGGGAGCGGCCTGCGCGGCGAATATTGAAGCGTGCCAGTCGCGCGCCGCGCCGATCAGGCTATGGATCTGGTTGAACCTCGTCACCACGGCGCTGGCCTGTCTGGCATTTACCCTGATCGCGGCGGCGTGGGCCCATGCCCGCCTTGTGGCGGCGCCTGACATCTGGAAACCGCATGATCAAACCCTGTTTATCTGTGCAACGCTAATTGTGCTGGTGGTGGCCAATGCTGGCATTTGCGGCGTTCTATCGGGCCCGCATGATCGCTATCAGGCCCGCCTGATCTGGGTCCTGCCTCTGTTCCTGGCTGTGTTCTTTCCGGTCTGGCGTCAATTGCCCTTATGGAAACGTTCAGTTTCTGTGGTCAAAAACGGTTTATGACCAGACGGCTTTCCACAGCGATCGATCAGGACGCCATTCGCTATGCGGCGGCATCGGTTGCAGCGCTGCTGATTGACCTTGTGCTGACCATGTCGCTGCGCGGCCTGACCGACCTGTCACTGACCCTGTCGGCAGCCATTGCTTTTATCACGGTCGGGATCGGCTTCTATTTTGTCCATGAGTTCTGGACCTTCAAGCGCGCCGGATCGGCCTGGTCGCCGGTCCGGATGGCGAAGAATATGGCGGTGCTGGCCTGTGGCTTTACCGGCCGGGTCGGCGTGATCGGCCTTCTGGAATGGTTCCACGCGCCGGGATTCTGGCTCGGTTTCATCTATTTCGGCGCCGGGGTCGGGGTGTCGTTTACGATCAACTATCTCGCCAACAAGCATCTGGTCTTTCAGAACACCTCGCTGCAGGACAAGGCCTAGCGCTGACAGCGGCCGCAATAAAAGCTTGAGCGACCTGATTGCGTGATGCGCTTGATCGGCTCACCGCAGGTTTTGCACAGTGCGCCTTCACGGTCATAGACGGCAAAGCCGTGCTGGAAATAACCAAGGTCGCCGCTGGCATTGGTAAAGTCTGAAATCGATGAGCCGCCTGCTGCGATGGCTTCGCTGATCACGGCATTGATCGCGGGGGCGAGGCGTGCGGCGCGCTGGCCGGGTATGGTGGCGGCTTTGCGGCGCGGACTGATGCCGGCGCGAAACAGCGCTTCACAGACATAGATGTTGCCAAGTCCGGCAATCACCGTCTGGTCGAGCAGCACCGATTTGATCGGCCCGGATTTGGCTTTCAGCGCAGCGTCGAGATAGTCGGCGCTGAACGCGTTTGAAAGCGGCTCTGGCCCCATCGTCTTGAGGCGCGGATAGTTGGAGAGCTGATCGCGCGGCCAAAGCTCCATAAAGCCGAAACGGCGCGGGTCATTATAGGTGATGCGCGCCCCGCCAGACATATGAAAGACGACATGATCGTGCGCGGCGTGTGTGCCGGGATCATGATGGAACGCCCCGGGCGTGTCGCCCGAAACGGTAAAGCGCCCGGACATGCCAAGATGCATGATCAGCGCTGCGCCCGATGACAGCTCTGCGATCAGGAATTTCGCCCGGCGCCTCAAGGCACTGATGGTCGTGCCTTCGACCCTTTCGGCGAAGCGGTCAGGGAAGGGAAAGCGCAGATCCGCTCGGTTCACCTCCAGGCGCAGGATGGTTCGCCCTTCCATGGCCGGGGTGAGGCCCCGGCGCACGGTTTCAACTTCAGGCAGTTCTGGCATGCGCCAGAATTAGGCGGGTTCTCAGAGCGTCACAACCACTTTCCCCATGGCCTTGCGGTCCATGAGATACTGGATGGCCTCACCGCCCTGTTCGAGGGTGAAGGTCTTGGACACATGCGGTTTGATTTTTCCGTCGGCATACATTTGCAGCAGCTCGCCAACATTGACCATGTGGCCGGCCGGATCGCGCGCCACCGCCGCGCCCCAGAAGACGCCGCGAATATCGCAGGATTTCAGCAGTGTGAGGTTGAGCGGGATGGATGGAATGCCCGCCGGGAAACCGATGACCAGGAAACGTCCTTCCCAGTTCATGGCGCGGATGGCCGGTTCAGCATAGTCACCGCCAACTCCGTCATAGATGATATCGACGCCGCCGCCGCCAAGCTCCTTGATTTGGCCGGACAGGGCTTTTTGCTGGGCGCGGTCAAGCGGCGCGCGCTCATAGACAAGGCCAAGATCGGCGCCTTTCGACAGGCAGAAATCCACTTTTTCCTGTGTCGAGCAGGCCGCGATGACCTTCAGATCCATCGCTTTGGCGAGCTCCACCGCGGCAAGCCCAACGCCGCCCGCCGCGCCGAGCACGAGCAGTGTCTCGCCGGGTTTCGGATCGGCGCGATCCTTCAGGGCATAGTATGACGTTCCGTAAGTCATCATGAAGGCGGCGGCCTCATCAAAGGGCATGGCGTCCGGAATGGGGACACAGGCGAGGGCTGATGTTGTCATTTCCTCGCGCATGCCGCCCGATCCGGTGGAGGCGAGAACGCGCTGGCCAACCTGAAGATGTGTAACGCCCTCGCCGAGGGCTTTGACAATGCCGGAGACCTCGCCGCCAGGGCTGAATGGGCGCGGCGGCTTGAACTGGTAAAGGTCCTGAATGATCAGCGTGTCAGGGAAATTGACGCCGATCGCCTTGATATCGATGACGACTTCGCCAGGCCCCGGGCTTGGGCTTTCAACCTCTTCCAGGACCAGAGTGTCCGGTCCGCCGACGGATTTTGACAGCAGGGCTTTCATGGCATTTCCTCATCTGATTTGTTGACGCGCTATTGCTAGACGTGGCACCGGCGCGTGTGAAGCGCTAACGTTGCGGATGGCCCGTTTGGACAAGACTGTACTTTTTTGGACGATTGCCGGTCTTCTCGGCTTTGCCTTTGCGCTGGCTGTGCAGATGCGGATCATGGTGGCGCTGGTGCTGCGCCGCGCCGTGATGGCGAAATATGCCGATATGGACCGGTCGGCGGCGAATGCGGCGATTATGGCGGCCGCGGCGCCGGGCGGGCGTGACCGCGCGCAGAGTGAGGCGGTGGGCCATCTTGTCTCGACCTATCCGATGCCGCTGTCTCACCTGCGGCGTGCCCGCCGGGCCAGTCTTGTGACGCCGGTGATACTAATTGCGGTTCTGGCGCTTGGGCGTTTGCAATGGGGGATGTTGTGACGCGCGGATATTTTGCCATTGGCGCGGAGGGGATTTCGAAGGCGATGAATCTCGGCGCCCTCATGCGCACGGCGAATGCGTTTGGGGCGAGTTTTGTGTTTTCGGTGAAGGCCGAGGATCGCACCAAGATTGCCTACAAGTCAGACACATCGCGCACGTTCAAGAATGTCCCCTATTATCAGTGGGAGAGCCTGGACGAGATGGTGTTTCCCAAAGGCTGCCAGCTCGTTGGCATCGAGCTGACCGATGACGCGGTTGACCTGCCGGAGTTCAAGCATCCGCGCATGGCGGCCTATGTGCTGGGCCCGGAGCGGGGGCATCTGTCAGAGGCGATGGTCGCCAGATGCGATCATGTGGTGAAAATCCCGACCAAGTTCTGCATCAATGTCAGCCTGGCCGGGGCGCTTGTCATGTATGACCGGGTGCGCTCGATGGGGGCCTGGCGCGATCGGCCGGTGATGCCGGGTGGACCGCAGGCCTGATTGGGGCAATATGGCGATATGAGACTGCTTGCCCACTTGCTCGCCGGACTGGTCGCGGCGATCCACGTCGCCATTCTGGTGCTCGAAATGTTCTTCTGGGATCATCCGATCGGGCGTCAGGTCTTTGATATGACGGCGGAGGAGTCGGCCATATCGGCTGTTCTGGCGGCCAATCAGGGACTGTATAATGGCTTCCTGGCGGCCGGCCTGATCTGGGGGCTCGCCGCCAGCAAGCGGGATGTGGTGATCTTCTTTTTATTATGTGTGAGCGTTGCGGGCATTTTCGGCGCGATAACCGCCAAGCCCTCTATTTTCTTTACCCAGGCTTTGCCAGCCATCCTTGCGCTGGGCGCGTATTTTCTGGGCGGGCCGCGCGAGACCTAGCTTGAGAATAGAGGTGTGGCAGGCGCCATGGCCATGGCGATGATGCCAGCGGTGGCAATGGCGAAAGCCAGAAGGGTGAGGCTGCGGGAGAAAGCGTGCGAGTTGTTCATTTTGTCGTCTTCTTGCCTTGTGTTCGTTGCGTCATTTTCTATGCTCGCCAAGTGGTGTGTTGCGCGCTTCCTTGCCACTGTGGTTTTGGAATAGGCACTATGCGCGGCGCGAATAGGGCCGTTTAAAGGCATTCGGGACGGCGCATTCGGTGCGCTGTTGCACGCCTGTCGTTAGAGTGGCCCAAGCCTGGGCCGAGGAGATCAGGGAGCTGTGAGATGAAATCGTTTTGGGCCTTATCTGCAATGGCCGGCGCGCTTGGTGCCTGCACAACACCGGATGTGTCAGGGACAGCGCCGCCAGCGGCGCCTGCGCCAGTATCGGCCAAAGCCGCGCTGGATCTTTATTATGGCGCCATTCCCGATGCGGCGCTGCCGGTGGCCCCAGCAGGCCAGCCCCTGCCGGATGAGAACCAGGTGATCAGCCGCATTCTGCTCGCGTCTTGCAATGATGAGGAAAAGGAGAGCCTGGCGCTGGCGCAGATAGCGCGAGAGGACGCGGATCTGTTCTTAATGGTCGGGGACAATGTGTACGGCGACAGGCAGGGCCGGGACTATGTCAATAATGATCCGGACTTGATGGAGCTGCGCGAGTCTTTTGAAGAGCTGTCCGGGCGGGCCGAGTTTCAAGCCGTGCGCGCCGCGCTGCCAATGATGGTGGCCTGGGACGATCATGATTACGGGGTGAATGATGGTGGTGGGACGTTCGTTTTTCGCACACTGGCCGAGCGCATTCATGAACGCTTCTGGGGCTTGCAGGATGGTGAAGCCGGCCAGCATGAAGGCACCTATTATGCCAAGCAGTTTGGCCCGGACGGCCAGCGCGTTCAGGTGATCATGCTCGATACGCGCTCTTTTCGCTCTGACCTGACGCCAACAGATGCGTGGGGTACGGCGGGCAAGGAACGCTATGTGCCCGCCGCCGATGGCACGGCGCAAGACATGCTGGGCGAGGCCCAATGGCAATG
>JBCCMX010000026.1:0-20613 GCA_039026135.1 Pseudomonadota bacterium
CCATAGCTAAAATGGGATGCTGCAATATGCGCGATCGGTGCGGCCGGGTCATGCGACACAATCGTTATGTCCTCAGCCTCGTTACCGCCCGTCCAGGTCGCATCAAACCCATGCGTCAGCTTCAGATCCCAGCCACTGACATTGGCCATATTCAGCGGCAAACACCGATAGGCGTGGCGATGGCGTACCTCATCCATCCATTCACGCTTAACCGTTCCAGGCACCATGTCCGGCACGATATGCTGCACCTTGTAGGCGTCCAATTTCATCTGGCATCCTTAATTTATGCGCTTGACGCGCCCGCCATTTTCCTGCCCGAACAGGCCTATGCCTGCAAGTCCCGCTGATCTGTTCGCCTATCTCGATGCGCGCGCCATAGTCCATCAAACCACATGGCATGATGCAACATTCACCGTTGAGGAAGGCCGCCATCTCAAGGCCAAAATGCCCGGCGGCCATTCAAAGAACCTGTTCATGAAAGACAAGGATGGCACGGTCATTCTCGTCTCGGCCTGGGCCGATAGCGCTTTGAAACTCAATCAGCTGCACAAGCTCATCGGCACGCGCCGCCTGTCATTTGCAAACGCTGAGCTGATGGTTGAGCTGCTCGGCATCACACCAGGATCCGTCACACCCTTTGCCCTGATCAATGATGCGCAAGGCAAGGTGCGCTTCATCGCGGATCAGGCACTTTTGGCGTTTGATCTTGTCAACTTTCACCCGCTGACAAATACCGCCACCACGGCGGTCTCAAGCGACGATTTCCGCAGATTTGTCGCCGAAACCGGCCATTCTCTAACCGAGATCGATTTCGCCAGTCTGGTCTGAACGCGCTACGGGCTTGGCAAAAGCCGCTGCGGCCACAGACACATGCTCAGCCTGTCTTCTGTTGAATTGGCCACCGTCTCATCCGGGCGCGCCAGATAGGCGGCCATGGCCGTCAGCGCCGCACGATCAAGCTCGGCCATATCAACAGGCTGATCAAGGCGCGCCAGAATGCGGCGCCCGCCACAGCGGTAAAAATCGATCACGCGCAGATCCGGCGCTCTGCCAGCATCACGCATGTTGCGGAACGCCGTCAGGGCGCGATCCTTACCCGCGCTCAGCGTCGCCGGCCAGCCCGGCCCATCAGGGATCGCCGTCCAGCTTGTCTGCGGCGCGCCGCCTGCGCCGGCAAATGTCAATCGCAACACCTTACCGGCCTCAAGTTCATGGATCGACAGATCCACCTCTGCCGACCGCTCAATCTTGGCGCGCCAGGCGGCCACAATATCATCGCGAACCTGCCAGGCCCGCTCAGCTTCGCCTTCCGCCAGAAGGGCAGCCGCATAGGCGAAATTCGCCGTCATGTCCCGCGCCCAGCCAGCCCCTTCGAAATGGGTAATCGCTGCGCGTGTATCGCCCAGCGTATTGGCCGCCAGACCGGCAATCTTGTGGGCATGGGTCACTTCGGGCCGTTCGGGGCATTCGCGCACAAAGGCTTCCGACACACGCCTCAAATAGTCAGGCGTGGCTTCTTCCTGTGGATCATTGATCTGGCTCTGCCAGACCATCACATCCGACAAAGAACAGCCATCTTCGCCGGGCATCGCGCTTGGGGCCGGGTACAGCCCGACCAGCGTCGCCGTTGCTGCAGCAATCGCCGCGCCGCTCCAACGCAATATAATGCGCCACTTGCTCTCTCTCGCCCTCATGGGCCTTCAAGCTGCAATTAAGATGCCGTTAACCGTTCGACGAGCCAAACCAGGCTGACAAACCCGATCAAAACGGCGCTGAGGCGAACAACATATCGGCCATAGGCTGCGCGGCCCGTGACGCGTGCAAGCAAGGCCAGAACGCCGGCCGCAACCAAAGCGACGACCCCCTGACCGAGTTCCACACCGATATTAAACCCGATCAGCGCTGACCAGAACTGATTGTCGGGAAAGCCAACGCTGCCGAAATAGCCGGCAAACCCCATCCCGTGGATCAGGCCGAAACCAAAAACCGCCGCGCTGCGCCAGGGCGGCGGCTGGCGCAAAGCGGTTACCTCAATCGCAACCAGCAAGATTGTCGCGGCAATCAGAGGCTCGACCCAATCGGGGCTGGGCGCGATCACACCGGTCGTCGCAAGGCCAAGGGTCACCGCATGCGCCAGCGTAAAGACCGATAGCTGCAAAATCAGCTGCCGCGCCCCTCGCATGGACAGAACCAGAAGCAGCACGAACAGGATATGGTCCAGTCCGCCAGGCAAAATGTGCCGGATACCAATCAATGCATAGAGACCCGCCGTTTCAAACGGCGTTCGCCCGAGCAAAAGCGGTTCGGCCGCGCGGGCGCCGTCATCCATCTGCGCCAGAGCGCGGCACACCGCCGGGTCCACCCCGCCGCCCGGATGGCAGAACTCATCTTCGGGATGCGCCTGCGCCATGCCGGCCCAAAGCCCCGCCGCCAGAGCCAGCAGAAGTAACCGAACCAGGCGACTAATGGCGCGCTGAGAAATCGCGCGCCGTGTGATCATGGCCATGGTGATCATGCGTCTCGTGGCTGTGCCCCCCCAGTGGCGACAAGGTGATGATCATCGCTAACGCGACGCCGAAAGCAACCGCTCCGAGCCCTCGGCCCGCCGGCTGATCACGCAGCGGCGCCATAAGCGGGCCCGTCGCCACAAACAAAAGCAGCCCGCCCGACAGTGCGAACAGGACCCCAATCGTCTCCGGTGTCACAAGCTGCAGGAAAGGCCCGGCAAACAAGACACCGAGCGGCGTCGTCAAGGCAGCCGCCAGAAAGGCCCACAAAAAGGACCCTCTGATCGACAGGCCGTGGCGCCGCAAAATCGCAAACGCGATGACGCCCTCGGGAAACTCGTGCAGGGCGAGGCCGGCGGCCGCCATGACCCCGGCTTCAAAGCTCGCGGCAAAGGTCACCGCGTAGACAATGCCATCAATAAAGGAGTGAATGGCAATCGCCAGAACCGGTGTGAAGGCCTCGCTTGGTACAGCTGATCCGCCAGCGTCAGGAAACAATGTACGCACCGCAAAGCTGACAACCAGTCCGCCGAAAAAGCCAGCCGTCAGCCAGAGATGCGCCTGGCGCGCCTGGCTAAATGCCTCAGGGACGAGATGCAGCAAGGCAAGACTGGTCAGCATGCCGGCAGCAACAAGGCCAAACAGATCGGCGTAGCGCTGGCTCCATTCAGCCCGGGCAGCGACCGCCACCAAGCCGAGCGTTGTAAACAACGCGGCGATCAAACCAAACAGTAGAGGTGCCTGCAGCGAAGCCCACATGTGAAAAAATATCCATCCCCGGGCAGTCCGAAAGGGCTATACGCCAGCGCGGTTTGTTATACTATCTCATCTTGAATAGCGACCACTTTTTCAGCCAGCTGAGACATTCCGCCGGAGAGCCCATGACCCCCAAAAGACTTGCCCTGCTGGCAACGGCCAGCCTTCTGATCGCAGCCTGTGGCCAACCGGCCCCACAGCCAGACGAGACTGAACTCGCACTGCCTGTGCCGCCCGCCGAAGACGAAGCGCCTGTGGTTGAGGCCGCTTCAGACACCGCTGAGCCAGCTGACGCCGCGCACAGCGAAGGCGATGATCACAGCCATGATACCGCCGCAGATCATCATGAACACGATGACCATGGCCATGATGATGCTGAACATGATCACGAACATGACGAAGATCATGCCCATCACGATGACGACCATGATCACCACGACCACGACGATCATCACCATGATCATGACCATGACGGCGTTGGCGAAGCCCATGTCCATGGCGTTGGCGATCTGGCAGTGACACGCGGCGGTGATCAGCTCACGCTGACACTGGAAGCTCCGCTCGCCAATTTCAGCCTGGCGGGAAGCACACGAACACTGCCGGATGATTTTAACGCCGCCGAAACCTCATTCACCTTGCTTGGCAATGGGGGCTGCACGGCTGAGCCAAGCACGAGCTCGATCCGCGCAATCGGTGATCACGGCAACCTGACCGTGACACAGGTCTATAGCTGCACAGATATCGCCGCCGTCTCCGGCGTGCGGGTGACCGCCTTTGAGGCCTATCCCGGCTTCGAGACGGTGAATGCGATTTTCCTCGATGAAAACCGGCAGGTGCCCGCTCTGCTCGATCCGGACAATACGGATCTCTCGCTTCGCTAGCATGACCGCGCCGCTCGTTGACATTAAGGGTCTCAGCTTTGCCTGGACCAAGGCCGACCCGCTCTTGTCGATTGACCAATTCACGCTGGCGCCCGGTGAGCGCCTTTTCCTGCGCGGACCAAGCGGCTCGGGAAAATCAACCTTTCTCGGTCTCGTTTGCGGCGTTCTTGATCCACAATCGGGCGCGCTCAATGTCGCCGGGCAGGATCTCACCCGCCTCGCCCGCCACAAAAGGGATCAGTTGCGGGCCGACAAAATGGGTGTGATCTTCCAGATGCTGAACCTGGTGCCCTATTTGACCGTCCTGCAAAACGTTACGCTGGCTTGCCGGTTCTCGCGGCCACGCCGGGCACGCGTAGAAGCGGCGGGCGGCGCCGCCCAAGAAGCAACGCGCCTCCTCGCTCATTTGGGGCTGGACGACAAAAACCTGCTTGCGCGAAAGGCCACAGACCTGTCCGTCGGCCAGCAACAGCGAGTGGCGGCCGCGCGCGCACTGATCGGCGCGCCAGACCTGATTATCGCGGACGAGCCCACCTCCGCTGTCGATGCCGACAATCGCGACCGGTTCATCGACTTGCTGCTCGCCGAAGCCACCGCCAGCGGCGCCGGCCTGATCTTTGTCAGCCATGATGGCGATCTTGCCCATCATTTTGACCGCGCGGTTGACCTTGCCGCGATCAACGCTGCGCGTCAGGAGCATCTCGCCTGATGCCGCTCGCATCGATTTTCGGCCTGGCCTGGCACAGTGTCCTAAACCGCAAGACCGCGGCGATGCTGACGATTTTCGCCATCGCGCTGTCAGTCTGCCTTTTCCTTGGCGTCGAAAAGGCGCGAAAGGCGGCGCGCGCCGGTTTTGACAATACGATTTCCGGCACAGACCTGATTGTCGGCGCGCCATCAGGTCAGGTCAACCTGCTGCTTTACGCCGTTTTTCGCCTCGGCAATGCAACCGCCGAAATGTCATGGGATGCCTATCAAACCGTTGCGGCCCGGCCTGATATTGCCTGGGCGGTTCCGGTGTCGCTCGGCGACAGTCATCGCGGCTACCGCGTCATGGGCACAAGCACCGCCTATTTTGATCATTATAGGTTCGGGCAGGGCAGGGCGCTTGAACTCGCCGAAGGCGAGCGATTTGATGACCTGTTTGATGCCGTTATCGGGGCTGATGTTGCCAAGACACTTGGCTATACAATCGGCACGCCCCTCATTCTGACCCATGGTCTTGGCGCATCCGGCCTTAGCGATCATGACAATCGTCCGTTTCGTGTAGCGGGCATCCTCAAACCGACCGGAACGCCGGTCGACCAGACCGTTCATATCAGTCTCGAAGGCATCACCGCGATCCATATCGGCTGGGAAACCGGCGCGCGGAACCCACTGGCGGACAATATCAGCGAAGAGATGATCCGAACATTCGATCTCACCCCTAAAACCGTGACAGCCGCCTTTGTCGGGCTGGAAAACCGGGCGACCGTTCTTCGCACCCGCCGCGCGATCAATACCAATCGATCAGAACCGCTTCTTGCCATCATTCCGGGCCTTGCCCTGGCAGAGCTTTGGGGGGTTGTCGGCACGGCGGAGCTGATCCTGCTGGCGGTCTCGGCCTTTGTCGTCATTGTCGGTCTGGTCTCTATTCTGACCAGTCTTCTCACCAGCCTGAATGAGCGGCGCCGCGAAATGTCTATCTTACGCGCGACCGGCGCGGGGCCGGGCACAATCTTTACGCTCATGGCGGTTGAGGCCGCTGGTCTCGGTCTTGCTGGCGCGCTGCTCGGCGCCGGCCTCACCCAGCTTATCTTCTGGCTCGGCGCGCCGTTTCTGGCGGCCGAGTTCGGCATCAGCCTGATCAGGACCGGCCTCGGCCTGATCGATCTCTACACAATCGGCGCGGTGACACTTGCCGCCTTCCTCCTCGGGTGCGGCCCGGCCTATGCCGCCTCTCACCGCTCACTTGCCGATGGCCTGACAATTAAAATGTGATCACCCCTTACAGACAGGGTCTGGCATCGCGGCCACACCCGCTCTATCTCGAACTCATGATGATCAGACCGATATCAATACTTCTGGCGAGCGCCGCCCTTGCCGCCTGCGGCGGATCGGCCCCGGTCGACGAGCCGGAAAACTTGCCGAACTTTCTGCCGCTGATCGCAGACGATGATGAATCGATCCGGATCGAACGCGCACCGGCGGCGCCGGAAGACACAGACGATTCGGAGCTTGCAACATCAAACCGTCTGGCCGCCGCAGGTGCTGCAGCCGAGGCGCTGGCGGCGCGCGGGGTGGAAGAGATCGGCTGGGAAGATCTGATGCCGCCAGGCGAAGAAGAGATCCTGACCCAGCTTTATCAACAGCAAATGGTCGCGCTCTACTCTGCCGCTCCCATTGAAGAAGGCTCCGCCGAAGACATCGCCATTCAGATCGGAACCTTCAACACTGTCCCGGAAATGAACGAGAAGAAGGTCCGCTTGCCCGGCTACACCGTGCCGTTCGATTTTGGCACCAACGCGCAGATCACCGAATTCCTTCTGGTGCCGTATTATGGCGCCTGTCTGCATGCGCCGCCGCCGCCGCCAAATCAGACGATTTTCGCCATGACCGACACGCCGATCAAGATCAAAGACCTTGCCCAGGCGGTCTGGCTCGAGGGCACGATCTATACCCAGACCCAAGAATCAGAGCTTGCCGACGCGGCCTATACGATCAAAGTCGACAGCGTCACAATGTATGAGTGGTAAGGCCGCGACGCACTGACCCTTGGGTGTTCAGTGTATTCGGTCTACATCTGATCCCAGAAACGCAGAAAGGTGCAGATATGACTGGCACGCTGATGATTGGATTCTACCTCGCGCTCGCGGCTCTGGTCGCGATCCTGATTGCCGGCATGGTTAACCTGGTGCGGTCCGATGAAGGCCAGGCCAGCCGGTCCAATCAATTGATGCGGGCGCGGGTTGTCGCGCAGGCCGTGGTGGTTGGCATTCTGGTTATTCTTGGAATTGTCCTCGGGTCGATCCGGCTTTAGCGCCGCGCAACCATGGTCAAGCTCGATAAAATCTACACCAAAGCCGGCGACAAGGGCGCCACGCGCCTCTCCACCGGACAGCCTGTCGATAAATGGCATCCTCGCGTCGCCGCCTATGGCACGGTCGACGAAGTCAATGCCGCCCTTGGCGTCGCCGCCCTCCATGCCGATGGTGAGATGCTGGCCGCGCTCCGCCGGATCCAGAATGACCTGTTCGACCTCGGCGCGGACCTTGCCACCCCGGATCGCGGCGAAGACCTTGGCTGGGAACCGCTTCGCGTCACCGCGGCGCAGACGGCGCGGCTTGAGGCGGAGATTGACACCATGAATGATCCGATCCCGGCACTAGACAGTTTTATCCTGCCCGGCGGGCAGCCTTTAGCGGCGCATCTACATGTGGCCCGCACCCTTGCGCGGCGGGCCGAGCGCTTGATTGCTGAACTCGCCGCCGCGGATGGCGAGACGGTCAGCACCGCAGCTTTGATCTATGCCAACCGCCTGTCTGACTGGTTATTCGTTGCCGGCCGCGCCGCCAATGCAAACGGCGCCGAAGATGTGAAATGGGTTCCCGGCGCCAACCGTTAGGCCTCAAATCCAATATCGTAGGCGCCGCGCGCGGCCTCGATCTGCGCCATGACCCGTTCAAAACCTGACCAATCATCGGCTTCAGCAATGGGCGCCCATAAGGCCTCGACCTCATCGATAACCAGGGAGACCGGGCCGGCCTGCTGGAAATAAGCATGGTTCAGTCGCTCGGGCCGTTCAGGCGTGCGCGCCAGAAGCCGCTCGCCAAACGCATCAAAACCCTCGCCGCTATATAGCGCCGCACGCGGGCTTGCCTGCACACGCGCAAGCCCGGCTGCCCCGCCAAACCAGTCATAGAACGTCCCGGCCCAGTTCGCCTGACTGTCGGTCAGCCAGCTGAACAGCGCCTGCACCAGACCTATATCATCATCCAGCGCGCCGGTTGGCTCAACGCCCAGAAGCGCATGCGTGTGCGCGGCAAAGGCGGCCTGGTAAACGGCTTCAAACCCGCCAAGCGCCTCGCTCAACGCCTCGGCCGGCGCCAGAACCGTTAGCGCGCCGCCCAGTTGCTGCAGCGCCCATAGGCCCTGTGCCGGCTGGCGGCCAAATCGATAGAGGCCTTGATGATCAAAATAAGCGGCGACGAAATTCGGGTCGCTCTTGTCCAGGAACCGCCAGGGCCCAAAGTCGAACGTTTCGCCCGTAATGTTGAAATTGTCCGTATTCATGACCCCATGCACAAAGCCGCACGGCATCCACTGGCCGATCATGCGGGCCGTCTCGCGCATCATTGCCTCGAACAGGCGCGCGGTCATGGTCGCCGTGTCAGCGTCCACGCAGCCGGGAAAATAGGTCTCGGCGCAATGCTGCACCAGGGCAGCCAACCCGTCCCTGTCTTCAAGAAAGGCGAACCGCTGAAACGACCCGAACCGCAAATGGCTATGAGAGAGGCGCACCAGAACACTGGAACGGGTCGGCGAGGGCTCGTCATTGCGATGCAGCGGCTCGCCGGTTTCAATCAGGCTGAAAGCTTTCGACGTTTTCACGCCAAATGCTTCGAGATAGGCCGATGCCAGGATTTCCCGCACGCCGCCCTTCAGCGTCAGCCGGCCATCGCCTTGTCTTGACCAGCGTGTCTGTCCAGAGCCCTTGGTTCCGAGATCCAGCCAACGCCCGGTCTGGTCCTGCACTTGCGCAAACAGGAAGCCGCGCCCGTCGCCGAGGTCAGGATTGTAATTGTGAAACTGATGGCCGTGATAGCGCAGCGCCAGCGGCACTTCCAGATTGCCCGGCAGAGGATCAAACCGGGCAAAATGCGCGGCCCAGTCCGCATCGCTGAGCCCGCCAAGGCCCACCTGCTCGGCCCAGCGATCATTTCGAAACCTGATATCAGCCTTCGGAAAATCGGCCGGCTCTGCCGGATCGGATATATGCGGCGCAATGGACAGGATGGGCGGTTTGGTCATCGCTCCCGCATAGGCACTCTAGCGCGCTCTGCAAATAAAAAAGGCGACCCGGTCGGGCCGCCTTCTTCAGAATGTGAACTGTAGTACCTATCGCGACAGCGTCAGCTCCAGGCCGACCACGCGACCTTTGCTCAGCGGCGAGAACGTACCCGCAGCAGGCGATTCACCGAAGGTCTCATTTACACCGTTCGCGAATGGACCAACCCCAAGCGCTGCAGGAAGCTGCGTGTCACCACCGACCTGAACCTCGTCACCGAGATTGCGACCGAACAATGAGACGTCAAGACCGTCGACAGGTGTGTTCCAGGTAAAGTTGGCGTCAATCATGTCAGCTTCCTGGATCCAACCGAAATTGTTGTCAGTGTAGGCAACTTCATCTCGATGCTGGAAGTTCACGCGTGAAACCAGCGAACCAAGATTTCCAAGATCAAGGTCATATAGAACCCCTACGCCCCAAGTATTTTCTGGGACACGCGGAATAGCGAGCGCGAGGTCTTCGCCGTCTACAACACCATCAAAGCCAGAAATATCGAAGAAGACTTCGTCATACGATGCATCGATATATCCATAGTTCGCCGTGATCAGCAGGCTATCAGTCAGCGCATAGCGACCTTCCAACTCGAAACCCTGCAGCGTTGCATCAGCCGTGTTCAAGATATTCTGAACGACACCTGCGGCGCCCGGCGTGTTGGTTTCACGCTGCATGTTCTCAATCTCGGTATGGAAGAGAGCAGCGTTCAACTGGCCCCGGCCATCCGCTGTATCTTTCTTGAAGCCGATTTCGAAGCTATCAAGCTCTTCCTCATCAAACGACAACGAGCCTGTTTGCGCCACGAAGCCCTCAAAGATCGCAACATCAGTAATCCGGAAGTTGTAGCCACCCGACCGGAAGCCCTTGGTATAGCTGCCGTAGACCTGTGTGGTTTCGTCATAGAAGTATTGCAGGCCAACTTTCGGCGCCCAGTTTGACCAATCATCGCTATCGGAAAAACCGTCAGCTCCGGAAGTCGGGCATGTGCCATCGATAACGCTGCATGGCGCGCCACGGCCAATAATGTAAGCAACATCAACATCCTTTTCTTCCTGAGAATAGCGAAGACCTGCTGTGCCGACGAGTTTGTCGGTAATGTCATAATCAACCTGACCAAACAGACCGTAGACTGTGTGGTCCATGTCGCCGCCACCTGACAGGTCAAGCGCGCCGCCGGCGATCAAGCGACGCTCATCGTTCGCATACTGCTGATTGAAGTAGAAGAAGCCCGTGGTCACATCCGCCTTGCCGAAAGTGCCGGCATAACGAATCTCGTTGGAGATCTGCTCCAACTCGAGCGCCGCTGCCGAATGAAAGCCAAAGGCAGGTGTCGCATCAATGTCGCTGATGCTTTCGGTCTCAACGTCACGATACCCAAAGATATTTGTAATCGTCCCATTACCGAAGTCGATATCATAGTCGGTGCGAAGTGAGGCGAAGAAAATATCATTCTCTTCCATGCCCTCTTCGTCAATATTGACCTCGAAGCTGTCGCGCGGGGAGAAGCCGCGATTGGTTGCCGACGCGCCATCGCCATCGGTATCGTATTTCTCTACCTTGGCCAGAACTGTCAGGTCGGAGTTTGGCGTATACTCCAAAGCGCCGCGAACCAGCGTGCTCTCAAAGGCCCCGTGATCGTCGCCTGTGAATTGATTGACAAAATAGCCATCATCATTGGTTGTGAGAACAGCGATCTTGCCGTTCAACGTATCCTCAATAAGCGGACCGGAAACAACGCCCTGGAGTTTTGTCAGGTTGCCGCCGCGCTCATCGTCTAGCCAAGGCCCTTCAATTGATGTGCGGAGTGAATAGCTGAATTCGTCAGTTGGGTTTCCGGTATTGATTAGAACTGCGCCGCCGGTTGTGTTGCGACCGAAAAGGACGCCCTGTGGACCGCGAACAAGTTCAATCGATTCCAAATCCAGCAGATCAAGCACGACGCCGGTTCCCGATCCAATATAGACGCCGTCAATAATGGTGCCGACAGCCGGGTCAATCGAGACGATTGACGAGTTCACGCCCAGACCGCGAATCGCAAAGTTCGCCGCGCCCTTCACCGTACCAATCTGATCAAGCGAAACGTTTGGCGTTGTAAAGCTGAGCGATTGCAAATCATTAACGTTCAGCGCGTCGAGCGAGTCAGCATTGAACGCTGTGACAGCCAGCGGCACATCCTGCACATCTTCGACGTCCGCTTTCTTTGTCGCCGAGATCGTGACCTTTTGCAGAACACGGCTAACTGCGGTGTCGCGCTCACCCTCTTCCTGGGCATGGGCAAACGCGCCCATGGCCGCAAAGGCTGCAACAGATGCACCTGTACTAACAATTGACTTGAATTTCATTTTTTTCCTCCTGTGAAGCGCCTTTTTTTGACCCTCATCGGAGCCTGCGCATTCGTTCTGTATCCAACTCAATTCAAAAAACCTTGGCAAGATGGCCAAGGCTTTCTGTCGGACAATGTGATATATTTGCTACGGTAAGCCGCAGAGAAACTGAGCGGCGCTCACCAAGACTTAGTCCACAGACAGGGCCCGGATTTTCTCGGCAATATCAGCGCCATAGGCATGATGCGGCATATGTCCGCCCTCTGGCAGCTTGACCAGCTCCACCGTCTCAACCTGTTTGACCAGCTCGCCGACATGCAAAAGAGGATTGATCACCGTGTCCTGCGCTCCGGAATAAACGACAATGGGCAGGTTCAGCTCTTCATAGCGCAGCTGCTGGGCGGCCAGCTCGGCGCGCAGCGCATTGACGTCCCTGGCATTGGCCTTGAACTCACGCGGGCGAAACAAAAGCGGGATGCCCGCCTTTTCAAAATAGCCCTCAGGCGCCGGTTTGGGATGGAACACGCCAACCACACCGGCTTCCGCCTGCGCCGGGCCAATGAACGGCACCAGCTGATTGAACAAGGGACCGATCAGCGGGTTTGCCGCATATTTATTGTACCAGGCCTCACCGCCGCCGCCCCAGTCATGTGTCACCGGCGCCAAGAGAACCAGACTGTCAACAAGGTCAGGATGATCCAGCGCCACTCGCAAGGCGACCGCACCGCCAAACGAGTGTCCGACAATCACGGCCTTTTCGTCCGGCGCCAGAAGGCGCAACGCACCGGCGATCTGTGCAGCCTGAACTGCGAGCGTCTCGGCATCCTTCGGGCGTTCGGAATGGCCATGCCCCGGGCGGTCGACCATGTAGACGCGGTGCGTGTCAGCGAGCCGCGGGGCGAGGCTCCATTCGAACTCGCGCGCATTGGCCGACGCGCCATGAATCATCACCACGACAGGCCCATCCGTCCCGGCCGCCAATGTATGCACGATCTTGTCGTTGACCTTCACCTGCTGGCCACTCGCCGGATAGGTCTGTTCAACCCGGCTGGTATAACGCGCCGAGGTTACACACGCTGACAAGGTCGCCAGCACAAGGATTGCGCCCAAAACAAAGATGACTTTCAAACCGGCCGACCCTCTTCCTGTTCTCGCAGCCGCGCCAGCGCTGATTTGGCGGCGGAAAAATTCGGATGAATCTTCAGCGCTTCTTCATAGGCAACTATCGCCGCCGGCGCCGCATTCAAGCCCTCAAGCACGGCGCCGAGCCCGGCCCAGGCGCCGAAATGGCGCGGTTCGAGGCGCAGCGCCTCGTTTATGTCGCGCAGGGCTTCTGGATAATTGTTTTCCGCCAGAAAAACTGTTGCCCGCCGGTTCCACGCCTCGGCATAGTCCGGCTGCAGGATGATCACACGATCATAGAGCGCGCGCGCCAGCTCCAGCTCACCGGCTGCCTGCGCATTCACCCCGCGCTCCATGACCAGATCGGCCGCATCCGAGCCGCTTTCCATCCAGGCGGCCCAGATATCCATTGCGGTCTGATTGGCCTCGTCTGCGTTCGGCGCTTCTTTCAACTCTTCGAACATCTTGTCGGACGGGCCGAAATCCGGACCGCTAACCAGAATAATCACTGCCAATGCGACTGCGCTAAACATAAGACGGACTATGATCGCGCCGCGCGCGCATTCAAGCAAAAATAGCCGTGAATAGCCGCAGACGCCTAAAGCAGACCGATATCTGCCAGCTTAACGCGCAATAAGTCAGCGCTTTCAAAGACATGACCCTGAAACCCGATGGCCTCGGCCGCGGCGATATTGTCCGCGCGATCATCAATGAACAGAACCTCTCCGGGCGGCGGGCTGCCCATCCGCGCCAGGGCAATGTGATAGATGGCCGGGTCCGGCTTCACGACACCTTCCGCGCCGGACACGACCACGTCTTTCAGCCGCCTGATCACTGGAAACGCATCAAAGGTCTCTTCGGCGATCTCTGCTGAGAGATTTGACAGCCCGTAAAGTACCACATCGCGCGCCGCCAGCGTTTCGACCAACACGTCCATACCGGGCACATAGCCCTCAAACATGTCCAGCCAGCGCGTACGCCAGGCCTGTATCTCATGGCGATAGTGTGGGTGGGCGGCAATCAGCTTGGCGGCATTGTCAGCAAAAGAGACACCGCGATCATGCGCGGTATGCCATTCAAGATTGCAGATATCTCGGCAAAAGGCCTGCGCCTCATCTTCGCTGTCAAACAGTTCGCGATACAGCCGAAGAGGCTGCCAATCGACGATGACATTGCCAAGATCAAACAGAACGAAACGCACATTCATCAGATTGCACGCCTATCTGTTCATCAACCGCTCAGCCTTGTTTTGCCTTAAAACGCGGGTCGGTTTTATTGATCACATAAGTCCGGCCGCGGCGTCGCACGACCTTGCAGTCGCGGTGGCGACCTTTAAGCGCTTTGATCGAGGATTTAACTTTCATGGCACGGGCCCGGAGATTAGGTTTGGTTTTACGAAAGCGCGGGAGATACACACCGCCTGTGACCGAGTCAATGACAGGTTTACAGGGGTTTGGGGACGGAGACACATATTCATGACTTTCTTGCAGACCTATCAGCGCTCAAGCGCTTTAACGGCCGTTATTCTCGGCCTTGCCACGGCCTGCGCTGCCGCGCCGCAAACCGAAACCGGACCCATCGCCGCCATACCGGCTGAGCCAGCGCCAGCCGCGCCCACACCGGCCCCTTCCACCCCGGCGCCTGTCACGCTGCCAGCCTTCCCGGCATCAGGTCATCCTGACATCGATGCCTGGCGCGTTGATTTTGCCCAGCGCGCGGTTTCAGGGGGCCGCGACGCTGCCATTGTTTATGCCACGCTGCGCGACCTCTCCCCGCTCGCCATCTATCTCGAACCGACCGTCAAAGCCGCCGGGATTGCTGACCAGGCTGAGTTTGCAAAACCCATCTGGGACTATGTCGACTCTGCCGTTAGCGAGAACCGCAAAACGCGCGGCGCGGAAAAACTGGTCGAATTCGACGCCGTCTTTGATGCGATTGAAACCCGTTACGGCGTCGACCGCGAGGCGCTTACGGCGATCTGGGCGATGGAAACCAATCTCGGCTCCTTTATCGGCACGCATGATGCGCCCAATACGCTCGCCAATATGGCCGTTGAAGGCCGCCGCCAGGGCTTTGCCGAAAATGAGCTCTTGGCGCTGATGAAAATGCAGGAGCGCGGCGATGTCGCGCGCGGCGACCTCACCTCCGGCTGGGCCGGCGCCATGGGCCAGACCCAGTTCATGCCCTCCACATTCCTCGCCTATGCCGTCGATTTTGACGGTGATGGCAGAAAGAACCTCTGGTCCAGTGCGCCCGACGCGCTCGCCTCAGCGGCCAACTATCTCTCCGCGTCCGGTTACCAGAGCGACCAGCCCTGGGGCGTGGAAGTGGTCACCGGGCGAGACTTCGACTGGGCGCTCGCCGATGGCCAGGACAGGCGTCTCAACACATGGAAGGCGGCCGGGTTGAAGCCGCTGCACGGGCCATTCCCCGTCGATGACTTCACCTATGGCCAGCTCTGGCTGCCGACCGGCGCCACGGGCCCCAAATATCTTCTGTTCAAGAATTTCCACGTCTTCAAAACCTATAATCGCTCAGACAGCTACGCCTTCTCCGTTGGTCTGCTGACAGACGGCGTTGCCGGACGCGACGGGCCGGACGCTGCCTGGCCGACCGAGATAGAAATGCTCACCCGCACAGACATTGAAACGCTGCAGGCCTCGCTCAATGCGCTCGGCTTTGATGCCGGGCCGGTCGACGGCATTGCCGGGCGGGGAACACGCGCAGCGCTGCAGCGCTTTCAGAAGGCGCGCGGGCTGCTGGCTGACGGTTATCCCTCAAAAACGGCGCTAAACGACGTCCTTGCAGCGGTCGGCTAGCTCTCCTGGTCGGCTTCGCCATGCCCTTTCTCGATCCCGGCATAGGCAAAGGTTGCCATGCCAATCAAAAGCACGACGCACAGCCAGAAGGGCAGGGATGGATCGACATACTGGTACACGAACAGACCGAATATCGGCGACACGATATAACCCATCCCGTTTGCAGAGATGACCAGCCCGGCGACATTGCCTTGTAATTGCGGCGAAACCGCCAGCGAGGCGCCGCTCGAGAATCCCGGCCGGGTCAGCCCCTGTCCAAGCCCCAGGAAAAGCTGCGCGACGATCAGCGTGGCAAAGTCCTGCGCTGGAATAAGGATCAGCGCGCCCAGCAAGAGCGGAAAACACCCGACAATCATCAAGGTGCGGTTCTGCAGTTTCAGACGCGGTATAAGCACCAGCTGCGAGGTCATCACGGCCATGGCTCCGACCATAAAGGCGGGCCCGGTATACTGCGCGGCCGCCGGGCCTGACACATCAAGCTTGTCCATCACCGCGAACACAAAAACCTGTGTGAGGATGCCGGTCGCCAGCGACAGACAGACCGCATAGATCAAAAAGGGCAGAACATCCTTTGACCGCCACAGACCGATCGCGCCGGGTATCGCCGGAATGACGGCGGCGTCCGAAACCGGCTCGCGGTTCTCAGGCAGGCGGAAATAAAGCATGGCCGACATAATCGCCGCCACCACACATGTGATCAGCATTGGGCTCAGAATACCGAGAGATGTCACCAGGACAGCTGCAAAGGCCGGCCCGACCACCGTGCCAAGACTGAAACCTGAGGTGACAAAAGCAATCTCGGCCTGGCGCTCGGATGGTGATGTGCGATCGGCCACATAGGCCTGCGCGGCAGGATTGGCCGCTGATCCCATCAGGCCAAACACAACACGCGATAGCGCCAGACAGGCAAAAATCGCAAAGGGCAGGGTGATCAGCCCCGAGACCGCCGCCCAGCTCGACAGAAACAGCAGCAACATCGACACCGCATAGGCCGCCAGGCCAAGCGCTGCGATGCGCCTGCGCCCCCACCGATTGGACTGCTTACCCCAGAATGGCGAGGTCAGCGACCAGCACAGCGCCGATGAGGCAAAGATCGCGCCGGCCATCCAGTCGGGCAGCCCCAATTCCCGTGTCAGCGGCGGGATCACCGCAGCGATCAGCATCGTGTTGCCAGCACCAATGGCCAGCAGCGCAAAGAATAACAGAAAGAAGGCGCCACGCCGGTCCGGACTTTCGGGCGGCGGCATGGCCGGGGTCATGTCAATCATTGCGCCCTTGTCTCGCTGGGCCCGCAAAAAGACAAGACCCAACCACCGCAGGCGCGGAAAGACCTTCTAAACCAAACTGTGCGAGCGATAGGGCCAAACCAGCTGAAAGTATGCCGTGATACAGCTTCTTGGCCTTCTGATTGTGATCCTCGTCGTCTGCGGCGCACTGATTTTCAGCGGCGGGCCTGCCGTCCTTGCCGCCCTGCCACTCGAACTCGGCCTGATTGGCGGGGCAGCGATTGGCACTTTGCTGATCGCCAACGCGCCCTCTACCGCCAAACAGGCAGCGCTTGGCCTGGTCGCAAGCATTCGCGGGGCAAAGTGGAAGCGCGAGGATTATGGCGCCTTGCTTGTCACCTTGCATGAACTGACCCGCCGGGCGCGGCGCGGCGGCATTATTGCCATTGAGAATGATATTGAGGCGCCCGAAAGCTCCGATCTATTCCAGGCCAATCCCGCTTTGCTGGGCGACGCGCCCGCACGCGAGCTGATTTGTGACAGTTTCCGTCTGCTGGCGCTCGACCCGTCCACAGCCGACCAGCTCGAAGTCCATATGGACGAAACCATCGCAACCATTGTCCAGGAACGTCACCGCGCGGTCAGCGCGCTCAACACGCTGGCCGACGCGCTGCCAGCGCTTGGCATTGTCGCAGCCGTGCTCGGCATTATCAAAACCATGGGCGTCATCGACCAGTCGCCGGCTATTCTCGGCGAAATGATTGCCGCCGCACTGCTCGGAACCTTTCTCGGCGTATTCCTCGCTTATGGGCTGGTTGGGCCAATGGCCAACCGGTTCGGGCAAATTGTCGAAGAGGAAACCACCTATCTCGACCAGATCCGCATCGTGATGGCGAACCATGCGCGCGGTCTGGCACCACGCACCGCGATCGAGATTGCCCGTGCCAACCTACCGGCCAGCCTGCGTCCTCGGCTTGACGGGCTTGACCAGGCGATCAGTTCAGCGCGCTTTACTTACGCCAAGAAACAGGCCTAGCCTTGCGCCTGCAGGCAGATTAGGTCTGTAAGCCCTCAGTCGCCAGGAAACACTGCCCATGACCCGGTTTGACGACCTTATTACAACGGTGGAACGCTATCAGCTCCTCGCCTCGGAAAACTATTTGCGCGTGCGCAGTCTCGCCGAGGAATTGCGCGGTGACCTGTGCGCCTATATTGGATCGAATGATGGCGTGTGTGTACGCCTCGTTCCGCCTATGGGAGCATTTGAAGCCAAGGATTATGGTGACCAGGCCTTTTCTGTTCCGCCGACCGGCTTTCGCCCGCTTGGGCCGATCATGTTCGGCCTGGCGGTGCGGGTATCACGCGGCACAGACTGGATGCGCGTGACGATGGAATGCCAGAAAATTGGCGATACATTCACCACGCGCATTGCCGATGGCAAGGAATATCACCTGAAGATCCCGCTCGCTGACAATGATCCAGAACCGTTCTTTGATCATATATATCAGCATGTTATGGACTGGTTCAGCGTTCAGATCGATCGCTATGAAGCCGGGGATTACGGGGCCCGTGAGATCGGATTTGATTTCTCCCGGCCTGAAGAGAGCGAAACCAAAGCCTGAAAAGGCTGAGTAGGGGCGAATGGCAGACTTCAACATCCTCCTGGCGGGCGCTGGTGGACAAGGCGTCATTTTTGCCTGTGCGCTGATCGGTGCGCTCGGCCTCGGCGCCCAATGGCTCGCCTGGCGCCTGCAGGCGCCAGCCATCGTCCTGATGGCCCTGGCCGGGCTTATTGTCGGACCGCTCTGGTCAATCCTGTTCACAGAGCCTCTGCTCAGCCCGTCGGAGACATTTGGCGATGTCTTCCGGCCTATTGTGTCACTTGCAGTTGCTGTGATCCTGTTTGAGGGCGGGCTTGTCCTGAAATTTGAAAACCTGCGCGATGCCGGCGCTGCGGTGCGCCGCATGGTGTTTGTCGGCGGCCCGCTGGCCTGGGTGCTCGGCACATTGGCGGCGCGCTATGCCGCCGGGCTCGATTGGGCGAGCGCCGTCGTCTTTGCCGGCGTTATGGTGGTGACCGGCCCGACGGTCATCATGCCGCTGCTGCGCCAGTCCAAGCTCAGCGGGCGCCCGGCCCAGTTCCTCAAATGGGAAGGCATCGTCAACGACCCGGTCGGCGCGCTGTTCGCCGTCGCTGCGTTCGAGGTTATCCGCGTCGCCTCACAGGGCGAGAACACCGTCGCGGTGGCGGCCTTTATCGTGTTCGCGGCCGGATCGGGCATTATTCTCGGCGTCGCCTTTGGCTGGTTTATCTCGCGCGCATTCCGGGATGGCTGGACACCGGAATATCTCAAAGCGCCGATCATCCTGGCCTCGATCATTCTGTGCTATGCGCTGGCCGAACTGGTTGAAAAGGAAATCGGCCTCGTCGCCGTGACCGCCTATGGCATGACGCTTGCCAATTCCAAGCTCGCCGGGCTTACCGAGCTACAGAAATTCAAGGAAGACATTGCCGTCCTCCTCGTCTCGGGCGTCTTTGTTATGCTGACCGCAGATCTCACGCCGAAAGTCATTGGCATGGCGATGAGTTGGCAGACCCTGCTCTTCCTGTTCTGCATGCTGTTCGTTGTCCGCCCGCTATCGGTGTGGATCTCCACCTATGGCACGCTGACACGCAAGGAAGCCATTCTGCTCGGCTGGATCGCACCGCGCGGGATTGTGGCGGTCGCTGTTTCGGGCCTGTTTGGCTCGCTTCTGGTTGATCTCGACCGGGTCGGCACGTTCGACTTTTCCGGCGCAGACCAGATCACACCGCTGGCCTTTGCCATGGTCTTCACAACAGTGGTTCTGCACGGCTTTACCATCGGCCCGCTCGCCCGAGCGCTTGGCTTGGCACACAAGGAAAAACCAGGCGTCCTTATGGTTGGCGCCAATGCCTGGAGCCTGGAATTTGCCAAAGTGCTGGAGGCCAGCAGCGTCGATGTCATCCTGGCCGATACCAGCTATCGCCGCTTGCGCGGGGCGCGCGATGTGGGTCTCGACACATTTGTCGGCGAGGTCATGTCAGAGGATGCCGAGCTGAAGCTTGACCATGCCCGCTTCTCCACTGTCATCGCGCTTTCAACCAATGATTCCTACAATGCGCTTGTCTGCAGCCACTTTGCCCCAGAGGTTGGTCGCCACATGGTTCACCAGCTGTCTGTCAGTGACACCGAAGAAACAGATGAGCGGGGGCTGAGTTCAAATGCCCGCGGGCGAACGCTGATCCGGCGCGGGCGCACCTATGACAGCCTGGTGCGGGACCAATATCGCGGCTGGGTGTTCCATCGCACGACGCTCACCGACCAATACACGCTGGAACATTTCCGCGAAGAGCGGCCGGCCGCCGATATCCTGGCCGAGATCCGCGGCGACGGGACGCTGAACCTGGTTGGCCCGAACCGCGACCCGCGCGGCGGCGACGGCACAACACTGATCAGCTTTGCGCCCGAACAGCCCATCGTCAAAGAACCCGATTCCGAAGGCGACGATGTGGCGTCCTACGCGCCTCAAACGCCCACGGCGTGAAGCGCGCGGCCCTCTTCACGCAGCCACCGGCGATGAATTTTCCAATCGGCGCAACAGCGCGAGACATGCGCCCAGAAGGCCGGGCTGTGATTCATTTCCAATAGGTGGGCGCACTCATGCGCCGCCACATATTCCAAGACGTCCGGCGGCGCCATGATCAGGCGCCAGGAAAAAGACAATCGCCCGTCAGAGGTGCATGAGCCCCAGCGCGAACGGGTATCCTTCACACTGATAGCACGCGGCTGGCGATGCAGGATCTTGCAATGGCGCGCGACTGACCTTTCAAGGTCACGTTTCGCCTCGGTTCGCAAAAACCGAATCACGCGCTGCGGCGTCGTTTCCGGGTCGCCGGGGACACGGAGTACGAGAC
>JBCCMX010000027.1:0-19582 GCA_039026135.1 Pseudomonadota bacterium
AATTTGCCGTTCAAGGGCGGTTATGACCGTCTGCAGCATCTGATTGATGGCCACCATGTGGCTTTGCGGCGCCTGCGCCAGCGGCTTGGCCAGGAGCCGCGCCGTGTGGTGGACGTGTTTCCGTCAGTTTTCGGGCGCAAGATTACCGACGACATTTTGTCCATGGCGACAGGTGAGGCGCTGGCGCACCTGAACTATCTCATGCTGAACGGTGAAGCGGTTTGCGAAACCGATGAAAACGGCGTCGACTGGTATCGCGCCGCCTAATTACAGAGATTTTCTCATATTCGTGGTCGCGCTATGGCCATTGACGCGGTAAGCAGGTTTTTTTCGACCGGAGTGCGGAATCCATGTCTGAGACGGCCCTGCGCGAGCAACCCCCGACGACATTGAAAGACAAAGCCCTGAAAGAACTGCGCGAATGGGCAGTGACCTTGAGCATTTTTGTCCCGCTTTTCATGGTCTTTTCCGGCCTTGTTTATGAATTACGAGTGATCCCGTCTGAAAGCATGGTGCCCAATCTGCAGGTCGGCGACCGGGTGGCCGTCAATAAATTTGCCTATGGCTATTCGCGCCATTCGCTGCCCTTTAGTCTGGGGCGTTATACCCCGCTGCCGGAAGGGCGGATTTTTGCTGGCGAGCCGGAACGCGGCGATGTCATTGTTTTTGAACATCCGCATACAGAACGGGTGATGATCAAGCGGCTGATTGGCCTGCCAGGCGACGAGGTTCAGATCAGGGATGGCGCCATCTGGGTGGACGGTGCCCCGCTGGATCGCGATTTTGTTCAGCGTATTCAATATCTTCGCAGTGATAGCCGATCTCTTGTTGCGGCGCGGGAATTTCGTGAAAGTGATGGCGAGGCGAGCTGGCTGAGCCATGACTGGGAAGGTCAAGGCGGGCGATTTGACAACACACCGGTCTTTCGTGTGCCTGAGGGCCACTTTCTGTTCATGGGCGATAATCGCGACAATTCAACAGATGGCCGCGCCCTGACAGGGCATTGCCCGATGGACGCGCAGGGCGAGATCAGCGAAGCGGGGTGCGCGCCGCGCGCGGGCATTAGCGAAACGGACGCCTCTGTCGGCTATGTCCCGTTCAGCAATCTGATTGGCCGGGCCGATACGGTCTTGTTTTCCACATATCGGTGCTCGCGCGCGCAGGCGAGCCCGTGTATGCGAAAGCGCCTTTGGCGCGGGCTCTAGATGACCCGTGGTCCGATCATCATCTCGCGTCATGGCCGACCGGCGCTGGACAGGGCGGCGGGTCCGAAACTGACATGGCAGGACTATCGCGGCTGGTGGGACCGTTACGAAGCCGGCGGCTTGCTGGCTGATCAGCCGGTGCCGCAGAACCTGATCGACGCAGTGGCCGATATGGATCTTGTCGTCAGTTCGGCTCGCCTGCGCGCGATTGAAACGGCGCAATGGGCGACAGGTGGGCGCGAGCCGGAACCAGATGTCCTGTTCAATGAAGCGCCCCTGCCGCCGCCGCGCCTGAAGGGGCAGACCTATCTACCAAAAACCTGGAATGTACTTGCCCGCATGGCCTGGCTGAATGGCCATTCGCTCGATGGCGAAAGCGTCAGTGAGGCGCGAGACCGCGCGGTTGAAGCGGCGGCCCGGCTGCACGAATTATCAGAGACGCAAAGCGTCTATCTTGCCGCGCATGGCTGGTTTAACCGCATGCTGCGCCGCCCGCTGACCAAGCTTGGCTGGGTCTGTGTCCGCGATGGTGGTGACAAGTATTGGAGCTATCGCACTTACGAATATCGCGGAAAATCCTAAAGCTGCCCATTGAGGCGGGCCACGCCCCGCTCTAGGGTGAATGGTTAACAGGCAGATGGAGCGGAGCAAAGAGGATGGCTGAGAAGGCAAAGCCGGTCGAGAAGATGAGTTTCGAAGAGGCTTTGGCGGAGCTTGAAACAATTGTGCGTCAGCTTGAACAGGGCGATGTGGAGCTCGATCGTTCCATCGCGATCTATGAGCGCGGTGCGGCGCTGAAAAAGCATTGCGAAGCGCGTTTGAAGGCAGCCGAACTGAAAGTCGAGCAAATCGTCCAGGACCGGGATGGCCAGGTGACGACGGCCCCGGCGAGCTTTGAGGGATGACGGTCAAGGCCGACCCTGACTTTGCGCGGCGGCTGACCGAAGTCGCCGATCGTGTCACGGTCGCGCTGGATCAACTTATTCCGGCCGCCATGGGGCCAGAGGCGGACTTGATGCGCGCTATGCGCCATGCCGCTTTGGCCAATGGCAAACGGATGCGGCCATTCTATGTGATCGAGACGGGCGCGCTGTTCGATGCGCCGGAAAAGTCACTGCTGCGAACGGCGGCCGCGCTGGAATGCGTGCACACTTACTCGCTGGTCCATGATGATCTGCCGTGCATGGATGATGATGATTATCGCCGCGGCCAACCGACCGTGCACAAGGCGTTTGATGAGGCCACAGCGGTGCTGGCGGGCGATGCGCTGTTGACGCTGGCGTTCAAGATCCTGGCCAGCGATGAGACCCATCGCGACCCGATTATCAGGCTGCGGCTGATTGAGCGGCTGTCAGATGCGGCCGGCGCGCAAGGCATGGTCGGCGGTCAGATGATTGACATGCTGCAGGATAACAGCCCGCGGGATCTGAACACGATCACACGCATGCAGCGCTTGAAAACCGGGGCGTTGATTTCCTATTCGGTTGAGGCTGCGAGCCTGATTGGCGGGGCCAATGATGTTGAGCGCCAGGCGCTGCATGGCTTCTCGCATGATCTCGGCTTGGCGTATCAGATTGCCGATGATTTGCTCGACGCCGAAGGCGATGAGGCAGAAGTGGGCAAGCCGCTACGCAGCGATGAATCGGCTGGAAAGGCGAATTTTGTTACGATTCTGGGCATAGAAGCGGCGCGTGAGCGGGTGCGGCTGCTCGCCGCGCAAGCCAAACAACATCTCGCAATTTTTCGCAATAAGGCCAATATCTTGCTGCAATCTGTTGATTTTGTTTTGGATAGAACCCGGTAGAACATCCGTGAGCGGCCCGAACGGTCGGTAGAGGAGGCAGCAGCATGGACACACAAGCGCGTCATTCGCTGCTCGATACCGTCGATGAACCCGGCGATCTGAAAGCCCTTTCTCGCGATGAGCTGAAGCAACTGGCCGACGAGGTTCGCGGCGGGGTGATTGATGCGGTGTCTGTGACGGGCGGCCATTTGGGCGCCGGGCTGGGCGTGGTTGAGCTGACGGTGGCGTTGCATGCGGTGTTTGACACGCCAGATGATCGGCTGATCTGGGATGTCGGTCATCAATGCTATCCACACAAGATCCTGACAGGCCGCAAGGATCGGATCAAAACACTGCGCCAGGGCGGCGGACTGTCAGGTTTCACCAAGCGGGCGGAAAGCGAATATGATCCGTTTGGCGCCGCACATGCCTCAACCTCGATCTCTGCAGCGCACGGATTTGCCGTGGCGCGCGATCTGCTCGGCAAGGACAATCACGTCGTCTCTGTAATTGGCGATGGCTCGATGACCGCCGGTATGGCCTATGAGGCGATGAACAATGTCGGTTATGGCCAATCTCGCCAGATCGTCATCCTGAATGACAATGACATGTCAATCGCCCCGCCGGTCGGCGCGATGAGCCATTATCTGTCGCGTCTTGTGTCGAGCCGGTCTTATCGGGGCTTGCGCAAACTGGCCAAGAAAGTGGTTAAGCCCATGGGGCTGGAGAGCCCGACCCGCAAGGCGGAGGAATATCTGCGCGGCTTCGCCATGGGCGGGACGCTGTTCGAGGAGCTTGGCTTTTACTATGTCGGGCCAGTTGATGGCCATGATCTTGATGTGCTGATTCCGGTTCTGGAAAATGTGAAGCAGATGCAGCGCCCGGTTCTGCTGCATGTCGTGACGCAAAAGGGCAAGGGCTATGAGCCGGCCGAAAACAGTGCAGACAAGTATCACGGCGTCTCACGCTTTGATGTCATTACCGGCGAGCAGCACAAGGCCGAACCCAAGGCGCCGAGCTATACCAAAGTGTTTGGCGAGACCCTGACCGAACTTGCCAAGACCGATGAGCGGATTTGCGCGATCACCGCAGCAATGCCGTCGGGCACGGGGGTGGGCCTGTTCCAGGACGCGTTTCCGGATCGGGCGTTTGATGTCGGGATTGCAGAGCAGCATGCGGTGACCATGGCCGCGGGCCTCGCCGCCGATGGCATGCGCCCCTATGCGGCCATCTATTCGACTTTCCTGCAGCGCGGCTATGATCAGGTGGTTCATGATGTGGCGATCCAGCGCCTGCCTGTCCGCTTTGCAATCGACCGGGCCGGGCTTGTCGGTGCGGACGGGCCAACCCATGCGGGCAGTTTTGACATTGGCTTTATGGGCGCGCTGCCAGGCATGGTGTGTATGGCGGCGGCCGACGAGGCCGAGCTGGCCCTGATGGTGGCAACGGCCAATGAGATTGATGATCGCCCCTCGGCTTTCCGCTATCCGCGCGGCGAGGGATTTGGCGCCGCGATGCCGAAGGTGCTCAGCCCGCTTGAGATCGGCAAGGGCCGGATTGTCCGTGAGGGGACAGCGGTCGCGATCCTGTCTTATGGTGCGCGCCTGCAAGAGGCGCTGAAGGCTGCTGATCTGCTGGCCGCGCAGGGCCTGTCCTGCACCGTGGCCGATGCACGCTTTGCCAAACCGCTTGATGCGGACCTGACTGAGCGGCTGGCTAGAGAGCATGAAGTTCTCATCACGCTGGAAGAGGGCGCGCGCGGCGGGTATGGCGCCTTTGTTCTGCAACATCTTGCCGAGGTTGGCGCGCTGGATACGGGGCTGAAAATTCGTACCTTGCACCTGCCGGACGTGTTTCAGGATCAGGACAAGCCCGAGCACATGTATGAGGCGGCCGGACTGACCGCGGCCAGCATTGCAGCCCGCGCGATAGAAGCACTAGGCCGCGGTGACGTCACCGCGATTGCCGCGTCTTAGTCGGCCCCGCGCAATTACAGAAACTTATGCATTTTGAGGCTTGCCGGCGCGCGCATCATAAGCGAGGCCAGCACAATGAGACGCATCATTTTTCCCAAACTCATGGCGGCAGGATTGGTGGTTCTGGCGAGCGCTTGTGCCAGCGCGCCGGCCTATGACCCGGTGCAATTTACCGCCTTGTTGAATGAGGTAAGGGCCGAGCCCAACCCGGTGATCGCGGCCAGCACGCTGACCCGGACACTCGAGACAGCCAGTCTGGACAGCGCCCAGCGCGCGCAATTGCATTTTGAGCGCGGACAGGTGCGTTGGGCGGGCGCGGTCGACAAACCCGCGGCAATTAGCGACTTCAAGACCTATCTGGCGCTGCAGCCAGCCGGGGCAGAGGCGCAGACCGCAACCGACAATATGGACCTGATCGCCGAAGAGATCGACGCCCATCGCGAGCGGCTGACGGGCCTGCAGAACCAGTCGGACTGGTTTGATGACATGACTGCGCTTGGCGACATTGCCAAGGCAGCCGCGCGCTATCAGGCCTCGGGCCTGACCCCGACGCATGCGCAGGCCGATCTGCTGCGCGGCGCGGGCCTGATTTGCAAGCCGCCATCTGGCCGTCAGCCGCTTTATCCATTGCGGGCCGGGTCGAACCGGCCGGAGGGTGAGGCCTGGTGCCTGACCGCGCCAGATTCCTGAATTCTGCCTTTCTTTCGCCACCCGCCAAAGGCAGGGATGGTTTGAAAACCGTTTGAAGGAGCCCTGTGCCATGCGTTTTATGATTGCCGCTTCCAGCCTTGCTATTCTTGCCGCCTGCGCCACGTCGGATGCGCCCGTCTCGGCGACCTCAAGCGTTGCGAACCCGACCGCGTTCGACCTTGCTATGGACACGGTGGACACGCTGCTAGAGGCGGGTAACGAGCAGACCGCGATCGACCGGCTGACGCAACTGCTTGGCAGTCCGGATCTCAGTGATGAGGACATGGCAAATGCCCTGATGGCGCGCGCGGACATCCGGTACGGCTATGGCAATGATGTCTGGGGGGCGATTGCCGATTTTGAGGAAGTGATTGAGCGTTATCCCGGCAGCCCGCAAGCGATTGAGGCCGGACCTCTGCTTGATCTGGCGCGCGGCGAGGCCACCACGCTGAACGGCCAGGTCGAAATGGGCAATCTGTCACCCACGCAGGAGTTTGAATACCGCTTTCGTCTGGGTGAACATCAGGAAGCTGCCGACCTGATGCTGGCGCGCAACCTGACGCCCGAAAACGAGTATATTCTGGACCTCTATCAGATGGGTTATCTGTGTGATGATCCGACCATTACCGGCCCAAGCTATGACATGGCCGAGCCGGATGGCACGGTGCGCCGCGTTCGGTTCTGCGAATTTGGAAAATAGGCGTCCGCATTGCAGGCTCTCCAAAATTTATGCCCGATCTGGCAGGCGACGGGTTGACGGATACGCCTGTTTGGCGAAATTGGCATAAGGGGTGCACGTCTGGGGGTGAGTAGAGTTTGTGAGAGTACCCATGCGATCCTTTTTGACCATTATTGTTGCCGGTGCGGCGGCATGTACGGCCTATTTCATGCTTCAGCCCAGCACACCTGAACCGCAGAATGCGCAAGCTGACTGGGACGCGGAACCCTTAAGCTAGACAAAAAATTGTCATTCGGCAGCTGCAACCCTTTCCTCCGAGGGTTTTTTTCGCATATCTGAAAAGAAAAATAGATTATCGGAGGAATGAATGGCTGATGGAACACCGCCAAACTGGCCCGCAATGAGTATTGCCGAGGCCAATGCGGCTCTGGCGATGTCCGACTCACCGTTGAAATTGGCAGATGGGCACGTGCGCGGTGTGCCGATGAAGATCTATGTCAACATGCCGGACACGATCCGGCAGATTGTGGAACTGGCTGTGCCAGAATACGCGGCGAGGGATTTCATCGTCTATGAGGACGAGCGCGTCACCTATGATGATATGGGCCGCGCCATCTCGCATATTGCGCACACTCTGATCGATGAGTGCGGGGTAAAAAAGGGCGACCGGGTGGCCATTGCGATGCGCAATTATCCCCAATGGCCGGCTGTGTTTTTCGCCGCGGTGTCGATTGGCGCGATTGCAACCCCGCTCAATTCCTGGTGGACGGCGGACGAGCTGGAATATGGCTTAAGCGACAGTGCGCCGCGTGTTCTGATTGTCGATGATTCCATTCTGAAACGCATTGACGGGAAACTGCCGGAGCTGAGCGGCATTGAGACCGTCTTTGTTACCCATAGCGAGGCAGGCAGCGAGGATCCCCGTGTTCGATCGCTCGATGAGCTGATTGGTTCGGCGTCCAACTGGGGCGACCTGCCGCAAAAGCCGCTGCCGGAGGTGGCGCTCGACGCGGACGATGATGCCACTATCATGTACACGTCCGGCACAACGGGCCGACCAAAAGGCGCGCTGGCAACCCATCGCGCCATTATTTCGAATATCGGCAATGCGCAGACTTGCCAGGCGCGCGCCTTTTTGCGCCGGGGCGAGATGCCGCCGGAGCCCGACCCGAACGAACAGCGATCATCCTTGCTGGCCATCCCCTTCTTTCATGCGACAGGCGCGTTTGCCAGCATGATCCCCAGCATGATGCTGGGGGCGAAAATCGTGTCCATGTACAAGTGGGATACCGGTCAGGCGCTTCCGATTATCGAAAGAGAGAAGATCAATATTGTCGGCGGTGTGCCGGCCATTGCCTGGCAGATCCTGGAGCATCCGGACCGCGACAAATACGATCTGTCATCCATCACCCATGTGTCTTATGGCGGCGCACCATCCGCGCCGGAGCTGGTCGCAAAAATCAAGAAGCGGTTTCCGACGGCCGCGCCCGGCAATGGCTGGGGCATGACGGAGACCTGTGCAACCTCGTGTGCAAACTCGGCCGAAGACTATGTCAACCGACCAGACAGTGCCGGCGTGCCGCCAGCAGCGGTTGAGCTGAAAATTGTCGGTCCAAATGGGGAGACGTTGCCGGCTGGCGAGGTTGGCGAGCTGTGGTGCAAGGGCCCGCAAAATGCGCGTCTCTACTGGAACCGGCCGGATGCGACCGCCGAAACCTTCATTGATGGTTGGGTCGTTACCGGTGACCTGGCCCGGCTCGACGAAGAGGCCTTTTTGTACCTGGTGGACCGAGCCAAGGACATGCTGATCCGCGGCGGCGAGAACATTTACTGCATCGAGGTGGAAAATGCGCTTTATGACCATCCAGCCGTGATGGACGCTTCCGTCGTTGGCATTCCGCATAAGGTTCTGGGCGAGGAAGTTGGCGCGGTTGTGCAGCTGACGCCTGGCTCAAGCCTGACGGAGGCCGAACTGCAGGCCCATTTGCGTGAGCAGATCGCAGCTTTCAAAGTGCCGGTCGAGATCCAGTTCCAGTCTGACCCCTTGCCGCGCAATGCGAATGGCAAAATCCTGAAACAGGAATTGCGCCCGCGCTTTACCGAGCGCGCTTAACCAGGACCCCAAAATCGAAAAGGCCACCCCCGCAGGGGTGGCCTTCGTGAGCCGGTTTGGCCCTTGAATTCTGACGGGGTTCAACGCCCGCCATGCCTGTTTCAGATGGCGAGTAGAGGCTGCTCCACAAGACCACCGATACAGGCGAATCCAATCTCCGCCCCTGGTTTCTCACTTGACATTGGATCACCTCCTTTCAGTTGTTGAACAATTGTCTGGCTACGCAAGCCTAGACGCCTCCAAATAAGCACGACTCGTGCCTAACGAAATATGAAAATCAAAAAAAACGCGCCAGATTGGCCTCTGACGCGTTGATTTGCATGAATTTTAGTTCGCTGCTCGTTAGTGATACAGCGCGCCGAGGGCGAGGCCGATAATGGCGCCGGTGGCGATGGATGCGAGGACAGCATCGCCGTGGCCATGATCGTAGACCCAGTGATAACCATGTGGCGGGTGGTAGAGCCCGTGCCCGACATAGTTTTTGATGATCACCGTGTTGGTGTGATAGCCGTAATGCCCACCAATATGGTAGCGCGGCTTATAGTGCTTGTGATACCGATGATAGTATCTGCCATAGATCGGCTTGGCGTAATGATAGTTATAATGACGTGGCCGATAGTGGTGACGATAATATTTCGGTGACTTGTAGTGGCCGTGATATTTCGGCGCCTTGTGGTGATAATAGTGCTTCGGCTTATTGTGATGGTAATAGTGTTTCTGCTTTTTGTGGTGGTCGTAATACTTGTGCCCTTTGTGATGCACATCATGCTTGTATGACTTGCCTTTGCGATAGTCGACATGGCGGCGATTGTGATGACGCGCCTCACGCTGGTTATGGACCACCGCGCGTCGATCACCGCGCACGTCGCGATGATGGCGCTGCTGAGCGTGATGCTCGCGGCGATCGCGTCGCTCTGCGCGTGGTCGGCGTTCGCCCTGATCACCGCGCCGCGCCCGCTCGCCGCGTTCGCCCCGGTCGCCGCGCTGGGCCTGGTCGCCGCGTTCACCGCTGCGCTGGGCGATAGCGGCCGGCGCGAGGGATGTACTGGTCAGCGCGAAAGCCGCAAAGGCGGCGCTGAATTTCGAGAGGATGCTCATCTTGCACCTCCTTTGATTGGCTCTGGCAAGGCGCCAGGCAGGTGAATTTCGGCCAGGTTGGGACAGGCCTTATATTGCACGCTAAGGAGAGACGGCTGAATTGCGTCTGAACGGAGCCTTCATGTCGGAATTGACTGATGATATCACTGTTACATCCTTGATTTCCATACCGAAATGGGAACTGCAAGAGAGCTTTGTGCGTGCCTCCGGCCCAGGCGGGCAGAGTGTCAACAAAGTCTCGAGCGCGGTTCAGCTACGCTGGAATGTGGACGCCTCTTCGCTTCCCGCGCCGGTCAAAGCGCGATTCAAGCGGCGATATGGGGCGCGGCTGACAGGCGATGGTGACCTTCTGATCGAAGCGCGTGAGCATCGCTCACAGGCGCTTAATCGCCAGGCCGCGCGAGACCGGCTCGCCGATATGGTTCGCGCTGTTGCCAGCCCGCCGAAAAAGCGGATTCGTACCAAGCCAACCAGGGGCGCTGTGCGTCGCCGCCTGGCAACAAAGAAACAGCGTGGTCAGGTCAAAGCGCTGCGCGGCAAGGTCGATC
The DNA here is from genome assembly GCA_039026135.1 of Pseudomonadota bacterium. GTDB lineage: Bacteria > Pseudomonadota > Alphaproteobacteria > Caulobacterales > Hyphomonadaceae > Henriciella. Next base: position 10,093 of record JBCCMX010000027.1, read on the forward strand.
CGGACGCGTAGGCGCCGGGCTTACTTGATGACGGCGCAGGCGACCCGCGGCCCGGCCCCGCCAATTGGCTGGGTGATATGGTCGTCGCGATTGGCATGGATGATGAGCGCGGTTCCGTCGTCATCATCAATCATCGACATCTCGACCAAAGGCGCAAAGGTCTCGTATCCCGCCGCGCCGTCGGCCCCGGCCCAAATATTCGGGAGGTCGCCCGCCTCGGGGCCTTTCGGGTTCAGCAGGCCGTGGCCTTCAGGGATTAAGCCCATATGACCGCCTGAGCGTTTGAACACGCCCACATCGCTGCAATCGCCAACCTGGTGCAGATGCAGCCCGTGCCAGCCAGGGGTCAAGCTGCCGGCTTCGATCGTGACTTCCATCAAGATCCCGTTTGGTCCATCAATCAGCTGCCATGCCCCGATATCGTCGCCCGCCGCGCCCATAATACTGCCGCTCAGCTCAACGCCTGACGGGGCGTCGGGGGCGGGGGCTTGTGCGGTCTGAGCGGCGGCGCAACCGGCGAGCAGGGTGAAGGCGAGCAAAAGAGTGGAACGGGTCATGGGCGATGTCCTGTGGCTGTCGGGCTGAGTTTACGATGTTTCGTCGCTTTGTCAGCTCTGTGTTCGATATTTTGAGCCAGGCGCGAGACGTGCTTGACCAAAGGGAAGTGGAAGATTAATTTTCCATCCGGTCAATAAGATAAACAGGCGAGGAAAATGTCACAACGACTTGAGGGATTGAAGCGCGAGGACTTGAAAGAGTTCGAGCCGATCTGGCAGACAATTGAGAAAACAATGGGCGGCTTTGTTCCGAACTCCATCTTTATCATGTCGCACAATATCGAGTTGATGAACGGCTTTGGTATGTTGTCAGCCGGGGTATTTCGCGGCGCCGATGAATCGCGGCCGAACCCATTGTCGGCCATGTTTGCGAGCCTGAAAAACGCGCTCAAGAGGCTGGGCAAACCGAAGCCCGACCCGATTAGCCGCGAGCTGCGATCGCTGATTTTCATGGCCGTCAGCATGTCTGCAGGCTGCCGGTATTGTCAGGCGCATAGCGCTCTTATCGCATCCAATCATGGCGCCAGCTCAGACAAGATTGACGATCTGCTGAACTATGAGGAGAGCCCGCACTTTGACGATGCGGAGCGCGCCGCGATTGCCATCGCCTTTGCCGCCGGTGAGGTTCCAAATGCCGCACGCGCAGATCATTTTACTGCCTTAAAGGCGCATTACTCCACCGAGCAGATTGTCGATATCGTGGCGGCGATTGCATATATGGGTTTCCTCAACCGCTGGAATGATACGTTTGCGACCGCGCTGGAGGATGCACCGCTCGATTTTGCCTCAAGGAACCTGGAGAAAGTGACCTGGGAGGCCGGCAAGCACGTCGCCTAGACCCTAGCGCCTTGTCTGGCAGAGAGCGGTCGGGCATAGAAACGGACATGTCTGACAGGGGCGATCGCGCCGATAAGGTTCTCGTGGCGCTCGGCCACTTTGACAGCCGCGCAAGCGCTCAGGCGGCGATCGCAGCGGGCGGTGTGAGCGTGAACGGCCGGGTGCTGCGCAAAGCGTCCGAGACAATTGCGGCCGGCGCTCATATTGTGGCCGAACCGGCGCATCCATGGGTCTCTCGCGGCGGGGTGAAGCTGGCGCATGCGCTGGACCTGTTCAAGGTTGATCCGGTTGGGCGCGACTGCCTCGATATCGGTGCCTCGACCGGTGGTTTCAGCGAGGTGTTGCTGGCGCGCGGCGCGGCCCATGTTGTTGCAGTTGATGTCGGCCATGGACAGATTTCGGCAAAGCTTGCGGGAGAAAAGAGGCTGATCTCACTGGAGGGCCGCGATGCGCGGACGCTGACACAGGCCGACCTTCCCACCCCGCCGCAGCTTGTCGTCTGCGATGCGAGCTTTATCTCGCTGCAGAAACTGCTGGGCGTGCCGCTGTCCCTTGCGGCGGATGGCGCGGCGCTGATCACCTTGTTCAAGCCGCAATTCGAAGTGGGCAAAGCCTATGTCGGCAAAGGCGGCATTGTGCGAGACGAGCAAGCGGCCAAGCACGCCGAGGACCGGTTCTGCGACTGGCTGACCGATCAGGGCTGGGCGGTCCACCAGCGCGCCGACAGTCCGATCAGGGGCGGTGACGGAAATGCCGAGCGCCTGATCTGGGCCATAGGGAAAAACGATCGATAAGATAGGAAATAAAGTTTACGCCCATGGGAAGTTCACCCCTTTGGCGCCTTGCCGCGACTCTTCACACCCCTACATGACGCCATAAATCAAGACGCGTGAAGTGGGGATTTATGATGATCGCTAGCCTGTATGGTTTTTGGAGATACGCGGTTTGCACCGAGAGTGATCGATACAATGATGGTGTGCGCATCGCGGGCGATATGACCGCCATTCCATTTCACAAAAGACATATTCGAATTGGTTGATGCGACAGGAGAGCTCGCTTCACCAGGGTGCAACCGGACGAATTCCTCCGGCAACGCGCACCAATCAACGAGCGGGGGCAATTAAGCCATCGCTGAACAACCTAACAAAGGGAACCCAGACATGAAAACTCAAATGAAAGCCGTCATGGGCGGCGTCGCCGGTTTGGCATTGGCAGCATGCGCATCAACGGCACTGGCCAGTGATGAGCCGTCTGCAGGCATTACAGAAGCGGATGTGGTTGCCGCGCAGACAACATGGGGTGAAGGCATCGTCGCCATCTCGAGCGTCCATACAGCTGGCGGCGACTATGAGGCGCGCGCGACGGAGCATATCAACTCGCTGTACGCCTATGGTGATACGGCTGTGATGTTCAAGCCAACCTTGGCGGCTGACGATCAGTTCCGGGAAACGTTTGACGAGGCGTTGTCTTACTTTATTGGCACCGAAGGTACAGAAGACAGCGGCTTTGCCATCAGCGGCTGGACGAATGTGCGCTGGGAAAGCAATGGCATCTACACAGATGGTGACTCGGCCATGGCGATGGGTAACTATTATTTCACCGGCCCAGACGGTAGCGAAACCAAAGTCGAGTATAGCTTCGGCTATGTGCTTGATGATGAAGGTGCGTTGAAGATCAACCTGCACCACTCTTCCGTGCCTTACTCTGCCGGATAGACTCTCTCTGCCTGGAAGCGCTCGCTTGGTGCTTCCAGGCACCTCTATTTGAAGACCTGTTGGGGAGCAGGATATGAGCTATTTCAAACCGATCGCGGCGATTGGGTTTTTTTCTGGTCCGCTACTTTTGGCGTTTAGCGCTGAGGCGCAGAGCACAGGCAGCGTGTTTGGCCCGAGCGTGCGGGCGACGGATCGTTCCATCGAGTATCGCGGCGCTGTGGTGCCCGAAGAAGATGGCGACGAGTCCAAGATTGATCACCGGCTGCACTATCAGCATGCGCTGAACGACGGTTTGCGCCTGCGCGCCATCGTGAAGGGCAGTTCAGACGGCGGCGATGATCTGATCTATGATTATTTCCAGACCGAGCTTCAGTGGCAGTATCAGGAAAAGACCGATAGCGGATATGCTGCGGCGCTGCGCTTTGACGGCCGGCTGACCGATGAAGGGCGTGGGTCAGACCAGCTTGGCCTGAACTGGACCCATAACTGGCAGCTTGGTGATGGCTGGTCCGTGCGCGCGATTGGCTTGACCGACTATAATCTCGATGAGGATGCCGATGATGGCCTGTTTATCGAAACGCGCGGCGCGCTCTATCGCAAACTGAGCAATGGTGTGAGGCTGGGCGCTGAAAGCTTTATTGACTGGGGCGGCACCGATACCGGTTTTGGATCGTTCAATGATCAGGGTCACCAGTTGGGACCGGTTGTCTCATTTGCCCCGGCGCCCGGCTGGTCCCTGCAGGCGCGCGCGCTGTTTGGCCTGTCTGACGGGGCAGATGACGCCGATATCAGTGTCTTCCTGACCCGCCGGTTTGACTAGGGCTAGCTGGCCGGGCCGCGGCGCGGTGCATCTTGCTGGCGCTTGTTGAGGAAAGCCAGGCGTTCAAACAGGGCGACATCCTGCTCGTTCTTTAACAGCGCGCCATGCAGTGGCGGGGTCAGCTTATCCGGATCCTGCTCAGCGAGTGTTTCCAGATCCACATCTTCGTTCATCAACAGTTTGAGCCAATCGAGCAGCTCGGATGTGGATGGTTTTTTCTTAATTCCGGGCACTTCGCGCATCGCGTAGAACGTTGTCAGCGCGTCGGAGACAAGCTTCTTCTTGATGCCGGGATAGTGAACGTCGACAATTTCCTTCATTGTCTGCTCATCAGGGAATTTGATGAAGTGGAAGAAGCAGCGGCGCAGGAAGGCGTCGGGCAGTTCCTTTTCATTGTTCGAGGTGATGATCACGATGGGGCGCTGTTTCGCCTGGATCGTCTCGTCTGTCTCGTAGACATAGAATTCCATCCGATCGAGTTCCTGCAGCAAGTCGTTTGGAAACTCGATATCGGCCTTGTCAATCTCATCAATCAACAGGATCGGGCGTCCCTCGGCGGTGAAGGCTTCCCAGAGCTTCCCCTTCTTGATGTAGTTGCTGATATCCTTGGCGCGCTCTTCACCCATCTGGCCGTCGCGCAGGCGAGACACGGCGTCATACTCGTACAGGCCCTGCTGAGCCTTGGTCGACGACTTGATGTGCCACTCAATCAGATCGACGCCCAGCGCCTTGGCGACTTCGATGGCCAGCACGGTTTTGCCGGTGCCCGGCTCACCCTTGATCAGGAGCGGACGCTCCAGCGCAATGGCGGCGTTCACGGCGACCCTTAGATCATCGGTCGCAACATAATTCTCAGTACCTTCAAAACGCATTAGGGGGCCTCTTCTACAGTTTGACTGCACAATAGGTCTGCGGGCCTCAAGAGCAAGTCTAACGCCGGGATAGGCTGCTAAATTCGGCTTTGTGTGCAGAGCTTGCGCGTGGCCGGTATGATCGGAGTGCAAGACGGCGTTAACCAAATTCGGGCAGCCTGCAGTTGAATCGCAGGGGAGGCATGTCATTGCCGCTGAAACTGTCGCTCAAACCAGGTGAGGCCGTCATCGTGAATGGCGCGGTGCTGCGCAATGGCGAACGCCGCGGCACGCTGCTGCTGGCCAACCGTTCTCGCGTCTTGCGTGAGAAAGATATTCTGCGGCCTGATGATGCGGTCAGTGCAAGTGAACGCGCCTATTTTGCGATCATGCAGATGTATCTGACAGATGAGATTGATGGACCGCTTTATGATCAGGCGGCATCGGCTCTTAGCGCGGCCCTTTCAAGTGTTGAGAGTGATGAAATGCGGGCGATGATCCTGAGCATTTCCAAGGCCTGCGCGGCGGGGGAAACCTATAAGGCGATCTCTGAGTGCCGCAAATTGATGAAACATGTTCGCGCTGCCACGGGAGAGGCCGATGCATGATGTAAGCTCGTGGACCGGCAAAAGTAATCCGACGCCAATCGATCCGCAGTCTGCGATTGATCTGATTGAGGCGGGAGATGCGCCAGCATCCGTCTGTGTTGATCTTGGCGATGGCGTCATCGCGCGGGCGAATGGCCGGCTTGGTCTACAGGGTCTGTTGCAGCGTCTGCGCGGCCACCGTCTGATCCAGTCACTGGCCATCTCTGGCGACCGGGATGGTGTTCTGGCCTTGCCGCAAGGCGACATTGATGTGCATCCGCACGTTGCCGATATTCTCAGCGCGCTCGACGATTAGGCGGGCCGAGCCGCGTCCTAGTTGATCCGTACGGTCTCAGCCTGTGTGAAGGCCGACAGCGTGGTCCAGACCAGTGCCATGCCGAGCGCCATCAGCGCCATGACCTGTAGCACCAGACCCATTGTCCATTTCACGCCGATCTGTGCGAGCCCGAGCATTTGCGGACCCATTTCCTGACTGAGGGCGACAGAGCGGTCACCGCCCGCTTCGGTGATCAGCAAAATACGGCGCATGTCATCGGGGCTGGAAACCTGTTCAACCAACCCAATCGCGCCGGAGGCGCTGGTCAGTTCGGCCAGCCGGGCGATAATGCTCATATCGCGGGTCAGCCGCTGGGTGGCCTCCAGGTTGACGGTGGCGCGGTAGGCATCCAGGACGCGTTCGGAACGCTGTGATTTTGTCAGAACCGGCTCCAGCGCGCCGGCAAGATTTTCCTTCAGAGACAGTACGGGCAGGGCGTCTTCAATACGTGAGCGCAGATAGCGAACGAACCGGTCATTCAGCCGGCCGGCACGCTGGGCCCCGCGCAGGATCGATACTGCTTCGGCAAAGGCCTCCTTGTCCGGGCTGTCAGTCGACACCACGATCAGGCCGAGCGCGCGCAGGCGCAATTGCAGATCGTCAACCTGTTCACCGGCGATCCAGCGCTGTGTGCGGCGGGCAAGATCCTCGCTATCGCCCAGCATGTTGAACGCCCGGCGCTGGCTTAGCGGGTCGACCCGTGCGGTGGCCGCAATGGCTTCGGCGCCGACAGGTTCGTCTGTCTCGGGCAGTGGATCGCTGGCTGGAATTTCGTCTTCGATGTCCGGGCGCGGCGGGTCAATCGCGCGCTCGTAATTGGCGCGCACATTATCGGGCAAGAACAGAAGTGCAGCCCGCGCGAGCCTTTGGTCTTCGCTGCCATAATCCTCTGCTGCGGCGGCGGCGCGAATGGCGCGCGCATCCTGATCGTTCAGCATTTCCGGCGCAGCGAGCAAGTAGCCGCGGGCGGCAGAGAACTGTCTCTGCTGCAGGGTCTGGTCGATGCGGCCGGCCCAGGCAGCGCGCGACCCCCGGCTCGTCTGACCGATCTTGAGGAAGGCATTATTGATTTCATCACGCGTTTCGGTGCGTGCTTCGATACTGGTCGGATCGGTCATTGCGTCGGTTGTGTAGGCATCCCAGACCACGCGGGCGGCCAGGACCGGCAGCAGCAAAAGCAGGCTGTTGAACAGAAGGGACTGGCGCCATGTCGAGCGGCGCCGATGTTCACGGTGTTTCCATCGAGAGGCCATCGGGTGGGTCCATTCTACATTGCGGCAGTCAATCCGCGCCGCACTCTTCTTAGCGCATATTCTGCAGGTTGAAATCAAGTCTCCTGATCGGCTTTGCTGTAAAAGTGTCAGCACGCGCCCCCGGTTTGCCACAATTCCCGATCATGTCAGCGCACATGGCCTGTTTATTGCGATTGCGATTTTTTATTTCGCGCAGTATAGGGCCGCAAAGTGAGTAGCAGGTGGTGATTCATGTCTGAACTTGACCTCAATGGTTACACGCCTTCGGATACCGAAGACTTCATGAATGAGCGGCAGAAAGCCTATTTCCGCAGGAAGCTCGAAGACTGGAAGGCTGATATTCTGGCTGGCGCCAAGACCACGATCAGCAATCTGCAAGCCCAGTCCTCCAATCATCCAGACCTCGTTGACCGGGCCTCTTCGGAGAGCGCCAAAGCGCTGGAACTGCGCACCCGCGATCGCCAGCGCAAGCTGATTTCCAAGATTGAAGCGGCAATCCGCCGGATCGATGAAGGCACTTACGGGTATTGTGATGATACCGGCGAACCGATTGGTCTGCGCCGACTTGAAGCTCGCCCAACAGCGACGCTCAGCCTCGAAGCGCAAGAGCGTCACGAGCGTAATGAGCGCACGGTTCGCGACGACTGATTCTCTTGCCGCCTGCGCAAATCCTAACGCTTCATTAACCGTGTCGGCGCACAAGCTCATCCTGGAACATTAAGGTGCGTTATGCGCGAGACATTGAAAATGGCTGACCCGGCGGGTTGGGCGGACGATCTCGACCGCCCTTTGCCGTCGACGCGTAATGTTCTGACCGCCGAAGAAATTGATGCCTTGCTGCGTCCGGACCTGCCAGACGATTTACCGGTGCCGCCTGAGCCTGAAAGTGTGACACCGCGCGAGACCGTTCTGTTCGATGATGAGACCGGCCGTGTCGACATAGACCGCCAGCAAGACGCGTTCCGCGCGATGAGTGCTCGTCTGCCGCTCGCCATGTCGCAGCAGACAGGCATCAAGGCCGCGCTCAGCCTGCGCGACTGCGCCGCCATGCGCAGCCATGAAATGCTGTCACGGCTGACCGGACAGGTCGGGGCTGTGGCATGCTTTGGCAGCGCCGATGGCCGCATCGACTATCTGTTATGTTTGCCGGACGAATTGGCCGATGCGATGATCGCGCTCGCCTGCGGGGCGCAGGGGTCAACCGGCCGCATCGGCAATGGCTGGAAACTGAGCGCGATCGATTGCGCCTTGCTTGAACAATTGTTGGGCGGTTTTGCCCGCCTGTTTGACGGCGAGCTGTCATTGCAGGCGATCGAGACCGACCTGCCTTATGTGCTTGGTCTGGTCGCACACAACAAGCCTGTGCTGGCCTCCTACAGTGCCGAGGCGCCTGGACTGCGTACCAATGTGTTCCTGGTGGCTGCTGCTGATCTGTCCGTGGCCGACGCGCCAAGCGCGATGCCCCAGCCCGGTCTTGGCACACCGGTGACGGCGGTGCTGACCGCCCGGATCGCACGCCTGTCAGTGCCGCTTAGCCGACTGACGAATTTGAAAGCCGGCTCAACGCTGTTGCTGGGGCTGCCGGCCGACCAGCCAGTCGAAGTGCTCTCGGGCGGGCGCGACGGGCCGGTTGCCTTTGAGGGTGAGGTCGGCCGCAAAGGCAATCGAATGGCGGTCCGTATCAAACAGACAAAGCAAGCCGCACTGAAGCTGACCTAGTTTGCGGCATCGTCGAATTGTTTGCGTTTCAGCCGCGCGATCATGTCCTCTTCAGTAAGGTCGCCCCTGATCACAGCATCGACGTCGTCCTGCGAAAAACCAAGCTCAATCAACCGCGCCCTGGCATTTGACTGTTTGGTCTCAAAGACAAAAACCGCGATGCCAAATCCGAGGGCGAGTGCTGCCAGGAAATAGTGGATCGGCGCGGCAAAAGCCGAGCCGTCGCCAAGCGCAAGCCAGACATTGACGATGGCAACGAGAAGCGCGGCGGCGAGCCAAATCCACTTGCTGCTCATTGTCTGATCTCCCGGCAATCGCGTCTAGCGCTGGGCCATATAGTCATCGACGGCTTTGATGGCTTCATCGACCTTGCCCGCGCTGAGCAGCTCAGCCTCGCGCTGGGCCCAGAGCCGTTTCTGATAATTGGTCGAGATAATGTCTGTGACGACAAGCACGCCAACAACCAGGTAGAAGGATGACTTGCTCATGGCCTCGATGGGGAAGGTAAAGAGTTTCAGGTGGGCGAGATGCGCGCCTTCGGTGACCAGAAGGACGCCAACAAGAAAGAGGATGAACAGGCCGAGCACTTCATACATGCGGTTACGCTTGAGGAAGTCGGCGACATAGTCGGCCAGCAGGATCATCACAATGCCGGACGCGATAATGGCAATCGCCATGATCCAGACCTGATAATCCTTGCCGGGTTCGCAGCCGACAGCGCCGGTGATTGGGTTTGCAATCAGATCGGCTTTGCATTGGGTGACCGTGCCGGTGAAGGTTGAGAGAATGTCGCCCGAGGCGTTGACCACATTGG
>JBCCMX010000028.1:0-19370 GCA_039026135.1 Pseudomonadota bacterium
CCCGCCGCCTGCCAGGCCTTCACAAGCGCGTCGGCCGTATCACCCACCACACCTTCATCATCCCCGAAGACCAAAGCACACAAACACGCTGGATCAGGCTTTCGAGCAAATGCGCCGGCACGATCACCCTGCAGCTTCATCAGGCGTCGGTATCTTGCCGGTTCGCCAGTTGAAGACGCATGTCATCAACAATTCGCCGCGACAGCAATTCCATCACGCGCTCAAGCGCATCTGTTTGGGAAGAAATATCGGCGAATGGTTCCTCAGGCACATCGTAGCTGACCGACGCGGTCACAGTGCCCGAAACAGGCTCGCCAGGATTGTGAAGCACATAATTGGCGACAGCTGTCACGTCGGTGCGCGAGGCCGCCTCGTCCGGCTGGAATCGAAGCCGGCTGAGACGCTGGTCGAGATTAACCACGAGATTGGCCTGACTATCGAGGCCGGGCAAGCCAGGCGCCAAACGTTCAACCAGGGCCTTGCGCAGGAAATAGCCTTCGCGCTCGTCAATCTGTGCAACGGTGATCAGGTTGCTGCCGCTGGCCTGCGGTGCATACATTGGCTGGAACCCGCAGGCAGCCAGGCCGGTTAGACATATAGCGACAAGAGCTGGTTTCATCATATTACGATATTCACGATCCGGCCGGGAACAACAATCACTTTCTTGACCTGTTTTCCAGTCAGAAAGGAAACCACAGCCTCTTCAGCCAGCGCCGCGGCTTCAACATCTTCTTTCGATGCGGCCTTCGGAACCGAGACCTCGGCGCGGCGCTTGCCGTTGACCTGAATGGGCAGCGTGACATTGGCGTCAACGAGCAATGCCTCATCGACCTGCGGCCACGACGCTGCGGAAACAAGGCCTTCACCACCAATCAGCGCCCAGCACTCCTCGGCCAGATGCGGCATAAAAGGGGTCAAGCAACGCGCGAGCATATCGGCGCTTTCGAACCGGGCCGCGAGAACGCCATCCCTGCCCTGCTCGGCTTTTTTCAGCGTGCTGACCCATTCGTGCAGTGTGGCAATGGCCGAATTGAAGCGGAACTCCTCAATTGCGGTATCGATCGCTTTCGCGAACCGATGGGATGCGCGTAGCAGCGCCGCGGTGTCCTGGTCATTGCTGGGAGCGACGCTCCGAGACGTCTGCGCCAGCGTATTGAACACACCCCAGATACGCTGCACGAAGCGGGCAGCACCCTCGGCCCCGGCCTGCGTCCACTCAACATCGCGCTCCGGCGGGCTGTCCGATAGCACGAACCAGCGCGCGGTGTCGGCGCCGAAGCTGGCGATAATCGCGTCCGGGTCCACCGTGTTCTTTTTCGATTTGGACATTTTCTCGACCGGACCGACGACCACTTGCTCGCCCGTCGCGACGTCAACCACATTATCGCCGCGCCGTTCGATTTCACCCGGGCTGAGCCAGCGCCCATCAGCCGACTTATAGGTCTCGTGTGTCACCATCCCTTGGGTAAACAGCCCCTCAAACGGCTCGCCGCTCGGCAAATCAAGCTCACCGACATCTCGCATGGCGCGCGTGAAGAAGCGCGCATAAAGCAAGTGAAGAACCGCGTGTTCCACACCGCCGACATACTGGTCAACAGGCAGCCAATACGCTCGCTCATCCCGATCGGATACGCTCGCGAATCTGGCGAAATACCAGCTGCTATCATTGAATGTATCAAGTGTGTCCGTCTCGCGCTGGGCCGGTTTGCCGCATTTGGGACAATCAACATGTTTCCAGGTCGGGTGGTGAGCCAGCGGGTTGCCCGGTCTGTCAAAGCTGACATCCTTCGGCAACACGACAGGCAAGTCAGTTTCTGGCACAGGCACCACACCGCATGTCTCGCAGTGGATCACTGGGATCGGGCATCCCCAATAACGCTGGCGACTGACGCCCCAATCGCGCAGGCGGAAGTTGACCTGACTTTGGCCAAGGCCGAGCTCTGAAATCCTGGCAATCGCCGCCGATTTTGCAGCCTCCACGGATTGCCCATCCATAAACGCGGAATTCATCAAAGTGCCGGGCCCGGTATAAGCGCTGTCCATATCAGCGCCTTTCCCCGAGCTCACCCAGGGCGCTGAAGCCGTCTCCTTGTCGCTGGGCTTGACGACCGGCAGAATCGGCAAATCGTATTTTCGGGCAAAGTCGAAATCGCGCTGATCATGCGCCGGACAGGCAAAGACAGCGCCGGTTCCATAGCCCATCAGGACGAAATTCGCGACATAGACGGGCAGGGTCGCCCCATCGACGAATGGATGCTTCACACGAAGCCCCGTATCGAAGCCCATCTTTGGCGCTTTTTCGATCTCGGCCTCGGATGTCCCTATCTTTGCGCATTCACCTCGGAACGCCTCCAACTCCCCATTGGTTTCGGCCAATCGGATGGTTAGAGGGTGGTCTGGCGAGAGGGCCATGAAGCTTGCACCAAACAGCGTGTCTGGGCGTGTGGTGAAAATCTCGACACCATCATCATGCCCTTCAGGTTTCGCGCCATCCCACAAAAACCGCATCTGCAGGCCTTCGGACCTCCCGATCCAATTGGCTTGCATGGTGCGAACTTTTTCCGGCCAGCGCTGTAGCTTCTGCACCTTGTCTAAGAGATCCTCTGCATAATCAGTGATGCGAAAGAACCATTGGGTCAGCTCGCGCTGCTCGACCTCAGCGCCGGATCGCCAGCCCTTGCCGTCAATGACCTGCTCGTTTGCCAAGACCGTATTGTCGACGGGGTCCCAGTTCACCTTGGCCTTTTTCTGATAAACAAGGCCCTGTTCCATGAATTTCAGAAACAAGCGCTGTTGCTCACCATAATAGTCCGGATCGCATGTGGCGAACTCGCGCGACCAGTCCAGGGAGAGACCAAGCTTCTCGAACTGCTTTTTCATCGCGTCTATGTTCTGATAGGTCCAGTCACCGGGATGCACGCCGCGTTCCATCGCGGCATTTTCGGCTGGCATGCCGAACGCATCCCACCCCATGGGGTGCAAGACGTTGTATCCATTGGCTTTTTTGTGACGCGCAACAACATCGCCCATCGCATAGTTTCGCACATGGCCGATATGCAAACGCCCCGATGGATAGGGAAACATTTCCAAGACATACGCCTTTGGCGCGTCGCCAGCTTCTGCGGGCGGCACGGCGCGAAACAGGTTGTGCTTTACCCATTCACCACGCCATTTGGGTTCCGCAACTTGCGGGTCGTATCGCGAGGCCATCGCGCCTCTCCTTGTTTGAAGGCTTCAGCGCCTAGCCGATTTCGGCCGCTTTGAGATTACGCGCACGATCGAGAATGGCGTTCTCGAGCTGGATGCCCGTCGCCACATCAACACTGGAATCGACCCATTCGCTGCCCGACTTGACCTGACGAAAGACTGATACTTTCACACCGTCCGCGCGCAACCGCGAATCGAGAATATATATTGTCGCCTTGATCCGCTCATTCGGGGCCTGGGGGAACGATTTCCAGTCATAAATGATTGTGCCGCCAATCGGATCGGCATCTACCAGGGGCATATTTTGAAACGTATCCAGGCTCGCACGCCACAGATAGGGGTTCGACCCGCCGGCAATGTCCTGAACAACGCGCTGAGAGGCCGGCTCTTCGCTGCCACCAAAGAGGCATCCTGAAAGCACCAGCGAGCCGAATGCCGCCACAAAAATGTTTCGCGTTGCCTTCATTTAATTCGATCCTGTGGCAAAAACTGTTGACTACGGTCTTCTATATCACCTCAAAGCCTGCGGGCCAGTGGCCATCTGTTCTTCGTCGCACGCTTGCAGTAAGGGGCTGGCATGTTTCGCTTTGTTGTAATCCTCTCCTCGGCCAGCGCCGCCTTGATGCCGGCCCAAGCGGAAACCGAATTCAAGCTAAGTACGCAGGCGGGATTGGTACTTGCCGCCGAGCTTGAGGCAGATGGTGGGGCAGACACAGAACCGGCGCTTTACGAGCTTGGGCTGGACGCCCGTATGGATCATTATCTCGAGAACGGTGTTCGCGTTCGCTTGAAAACATCCTTCCGCGTTCAAGACGATCATCCCAGTCGACCGGGCTATCTTGGCGGGTTCGGCGCCGATCCTGCAGCACCAATAGGGGTTTTCTCTGGCCTCTCGTCACAGCCCGCACGCGATCAGGATGGCGCGCGTGGCCGTTTTGAGGACGCCTATGTCCAGGTCGATGGTGGGTATGGCGAAGCCAGGCTGGGCAAAGGACTGGGGATTGCCGCCCGATTTCACGAAGGCGCCCCCAGTGTAACGCAGTACGCGCGGCTGGGCTCGGCTTTGCTCGACCCGTCGGGCCTCAACGCCATCAAGACCCGGCATGATCTGACCGGGCCAAGCGCCAAGCTAAGCTATGCTACACCGCGATGGCTCGGGGTGCGTGCGGGCCTCAGTTATACGCCAGAGGCAAATGCAGACGGCCTCGACAGACGTCCGGCCGCGACGCTCACAGGTTTGCGTCCGGACATGGAAAATGCTCTCGAAATCGCGATGAACACGGTGCACAGGCTGGATCGTTTCGACGCAGAGGTGCAGACAGGGCTTGCCTGGTCGACCGCCGAGGTCAGCGACCGCGCCCTCTTGGTCTATGAGCGAACAGACACGACATCATTTGGCGCGCAAATCGCGCGGGGCGATTGGCACATCGGCGGTTCCTGGCTTGGCAGCACAAACGGATCGCCCGATGCGGATTATGCCGCCTGGAGCGCCGGCATAGGCACTGCGAAATACGGGCTTGATTGGTCACTCAGCTATGGCGAAAGCGAAGATGACGGCGCCGGTTTGACGGCAGACGGCTGGCGATTTGGTGCGTCCAAGGAGGTTTATCCCGACATCGATGTCGCCTTAGTTTATGCACAGGACAAGTTGGACGCGGCGTCGAATATGTCGAAGAATCATGCTATTGTGGTAGAAATCACACTGTTGCATGAATTTCTGAACCTATCCATGAATTAAGGTTCTATTAACGTGAACAGTTGTTACATGGAGGGCAGGAGCTGAATATGCGGGCCATCTGCGCATCTCTTGTAGTGACGTTTTCCTTTGCTGGCATGGCAACGGCGCAGGAAGCTATGCTCGACATGCCCGCCCCCAGCTTGGCTGAAACAGACCAGGCTCAGCCCGATTGGTTCCAGCAATTTACGTTCAATACAGGCGATACGGGCACCTCTCTGGTCGAGGTGGATACACCAAAATCCCTGAAGCTCGCCTGGGTCAAAGGCGATCGCTGGAATATCAGCGTAGATATGACGTCGCGCGATATAAATTCGCCACTGCCGCGCGAAGAGATGTCGGCGGGCGCCAGCTTTCTGATTACACCGCGTATCAGCGTCGGCGGCGAAGTGCGTATTGGTGCGGAAGAGCTGGATAGCGTCGGCGCCGATCAGGACACGCAGGTCGAAGCCGGTATTCGCCTTCGCTCTGCCTTCAAGTTCTAACAACGCTTCTGTTCAAGCTTTAGCGCCGCGTTTGCCGGCGCCATAGGCCGGGTCGTTTTGGGCGGCCAGCATGTCGAGTGGCCAGCGCGGCCTCGCCGCGAATGATAGCCCGTCATCCGGAACAAGACCGGCCAGGACACGCTCGGCGCCGGCCTGAGCGATCATCACCGCATTGTCTGTACAATGGCGCAGCGGCGGCGTAACCAGCTTTGCGCCGGCGTTCGCCGCCACACGCTCCAGTGCACCGCGAAGGGTCATATTGGCCGCCACACCGCCAGCAACAACCAGGCGCAACTCACCGCCAAGCTGATCTCGAACCTGCTCAATGGCGCGGCGGGTCTTCTCAGCCAGGCAATCGCATATCGCGGCCTGGTAGGCGGCGCAGAGATCCGCCCTGTCCTGATCGTTCAACGCGCCCGCAGCGGCGATTCTCGCTGCGGCGGTCTTTAATCCAGCAAAGCTAAGGTCAAGTCCGGGCCGATTGAGAAGTGGGCGTGGCAGATCATAGCGGTTCGGATCGCCCTGCACCGCGCAAGCCTCGACCGCTGGTCCGCCCGGAAAGCCCAGCCCGATTGTCTTTGCAAGCTTGTCAAACGCCTCGCCTGCCGCGTCATCAATTGTCGTGCCGAGCCGCTGATAGTCACCAAGCCCCCGAACCAGCAGGAACTGGCAATGCCCGCCCGACGCCAGGAGCAACAGGTATGGGAAGGGGCAGTCGGCGCCAATGCGCGGAGATAAAGCGTGGCCCTCCAGATGATTGATCGGCAAAAACGGCTTGCCCGCAGCCAGGGACAAGGCCTTGCCGGTCATCATGCCAACCATGACCCCGCCAATCAGACCGGGGCCACTCGTTGCAGCGACCGCATCAAAATCGTCAAGGCCGATGCCCGACTGATCCACAGCTGCCTTGACGGCCTGATCGGCCAGCTCGACATGCGCGCGCGCGGCAATCTCTGGCACAACACCGCCATAAGGCGCGTGGTCGTCCGTCTGCGCGTGTATGATATCGGCGAGAACCGTGCTGACACCACCCTTGCGCTGCAGCACAGCCGCCGCTGTCTCATCACAGCTCGTTTCGATGCCCAGAACACATACGGTTTGCTTCATGTTGGCGGTATAGGCCGCAATGCAAACAACTCAATATTGTCAATCATCCAGAAGCGCGTCTCGAATGGGCTTAACCCACCGGTTATTGCGTTGATCATAGGCTTCAAACATGGCGGCAAAGTCCCAATGGCACCAACTCATGTTGCGGGCTTCCGCGCCCTCGCGCACTGCACGGATCCAAAGTGCCCGCTCAGCGACCGGGACGCCCTCATAAACACCAAACTCACCGAGAAAAACAGGCATATCCAGCCGCTCACCCACTGCCGCAGCGCGGTCGAGGCGCTCACCAAGCATTCTGAAGTCGCGGTGAGAGCCCCATGCGCGGCCCTTGGGCGGGGGATTCCGCCCCCAGGGAATGCCCTGATGGGTAAACTTGAACGGTTGATATTCATGAAACGACAGGATGACACGCGGATCGTAATCGATCACCAATTCCTCCAGCCCCTCCAGATGCCCGAATCGCGATCCACTGACAATCATCCACCGGTCAGGATGGTCTGGTCTCAGCCGTACCAGAAGTTTCTCATTCAACTGGTTGATAAAGGCCGTATCCATTTTCCCGTTCGGTTCGTTCAAGAATTCGAACATGACCGACGGCGGCGCGCCTTTAAATTGTGCAGAGATCTGGTCCCATATGGCGAGTAGTTTCGGCTCCACCTCATCGGTTGGTCTGTTCATTCCAGCGAAATGGTGCACATCAATGATGACATTCATTTCAAGCTCAGTGACCCAATCGACCACTTCAACAACGCGCTCCATAAAGGATGGGCGAATGGCAAAGGGTGGCTTGTCGGGCACTCTTGATGACCACCGCACGGGCAGACGAAGTGTGTCAAAGCCTGCCTCCTTCAGCACCACCAGATCTTCGTACTGAATATAGTAACCCCACTCACCTTCGGTGTTTGGGCTATCCAGGGCGTTTCCAAGATTTATGCAGCGAGAGATGGGCTGCTCTGCTCCAGCAGTCGGCATCGCGAACAGACTGATCAAACCAATCAAGCCGATTAAACCAGCCAAAAGGCCAGCTCCCAAAGTCATCATCGCCCGCATGATGAAAATCCCCAAACATAACCGCAGTTTCTCTGCCGATTGCTCGACTTAGCTCGCCTGTACTGCAATAGTAAGACACAAATGACGAGTCCTCACAAAGTTCGAATTGGCACACGCGGATCGCCGCTTGCGCTTTATCAAGCCGCTTTCGTTGCCCGGTCGCTTGAAACTTACTCAGACGGCGCCATTGCCAGCGACTTGATCACCTACCAAACCAAGGGTGACCAGCTGACGACCGAGCGCCTGATCAATTCCGGCGGCAAGGGCCTGTTCACACGCGAGATTGACCGCGCCGTTGACGATGGCGAGATCGATTTGGCAGTTCACAGTTTAAAAGATGTGCCAAGCGAGCTGCCGGACGGGCAATCTATATTGGCTTGCCCCAAACGAGCGGATGCGAGAGACGGCCTCGTCACTGTTACTGGTGCGCGAAGTCTGGCCGATTTGCCGCATGGCGCAACGCTCGGAACGGCGAGCCTGCGCAGAGAGGCTCAGGCGCTGGCGATGAGGCCGGATCTGAAAGTCGTGCCCTTTCGCGGCAACGTGCAGACCCGCTTGAAGAAACTCGAGGCTGGCGAGGCCGATGCCACCTTCCTCGCCATGGCTGGGCTAGAGCGGTTGGACCTTGCACACCTCGCCGCACCCATTTCGATCACAGACATGCTGCCGGCCGCATCGCAGGGCATTATCGCGATCGTCGGCCGGCGCAGCGCGCTCGCCGCCAGCCTTATCGAAACGCTTGAGCGGCTCGACGACGATACAACCCATGCTATGGCCACTGCGGAACGTGCCTTTCTAAGAGAATTAGATGGATCCTGCCGTACAGCAATGGCGGCAAATCTATCCTTGACTGATCGCGGCTGGAGTATGCGCGGCGAAGTTCTTGCGCCTGATGGCCAGAAAAGATGGCAGGCCGAAGCGACCGCCTTGTTAAGCGCCAGCCTTAGCGATCTTGACGCGCTTGGCAGAATGCTCGGAAAGTCCATCCGCAGACAAGCGGGCGGTCAGTTGCCCGTTTTTGAGGACGCATGAGCCCACCCGTCATGATTTTCCGGGCAGAGCCTGGGGCGAGTGAAACCGCAAAGCGGGTCGCCGCCTTGGGCCTGACAGCGATTTTGAGCCCAGCCCTGACGATTCGCGACCGGCCCGATATCGCGCTGCCTGACCTTACACCCTTTGCCGGGCTGGTCTTCACGAGCGCCAATGGGATACGCGCTTTCGCAGGCAGAAGCGAAGAACGAGACCTTCCGGCCTGGTGTGTTGGTCCGGCGACGGCGCAAGCCGGCGAGCATTTGGGCTTTCAGGATATTCGCCGCTCGTCAGGAGACGCGGGCGATCTTGCCAATTTGATTATCTCCAACGCCACGCTCAGGGGTGGTCCGCTGCTCCATGTGGCCAATAAGGCCGCGAAAGGAAAGCTTCGTCACACACTTCAGTCAGCCGGTCACAGAGTGGTTTTTGCGCCCATTTACGAAGCGGGGACGGCCAGTGGCCTGTCGCCGGATGCCCGCCGCTGTCTGCAGAATCAGACGACCAGTATCGGTCTGTTTCATTCGGAGAAAGGCGCCGAAGCTTTTCTCGCAATCAGCCGCGACCTGCCTTTGCATCAGTTGCACGCCGTTACGATATCAGCGCAGGCGGCCCGGCCCCTTCAGCAAGCTGGCCTGGCCAGCATTTCGAGCGCCAAGGCCCCAAACGAGGATGCCCTGATGGATCATCTGAAAATGGTCGTGGCCACACTTTCGGCTTGAAGCGGTTCCATATACGGTCAG
The DNA here is from genome assembly GCA_039026135.1 of Pseudomonadota bacterium. Classification (GTDB taxonomy): domain Bacteria; phylum Pseudomonadota; class Alphaproteobacteria; order Caulobacterales; family Hyphomonadaceae; genus Henriciella. The sequence goes on from JBCCMX010000028.1 coordinate 9,357, forward strand.
TCCACGGAAACAGGAGTTCAGCCCCATGTCGGATGCGCCGCACTTGGAATCTGATGATGCCATTGACGCAGAGTTTGAACCGGCAAGCCCGAAATCGAAACCCGTCTTCAGCCCGGCCGGCCCAAGCTGGCTCGCTTTCCTGCCTGTCGCCGCTCTCAGCCTGATCAGCCTGATCCTTGCCGCCATGGCGGTTGGATGGCTGCCGGATCTATCCGGACGCGCGTCGAGCGCCCAGTCTCTGCGCGCCGATGTGAACGCACTGAAGATCAATGCCGATGGCGCCCTCAGCCGCCAGTCGGAGCTTTCAAGTCAGGTCGCAACCATCAAGGCGGTCAATCAACAAACCCGCGCGGCGGACCGTCAAATCAACGACCGGCTAGATGCCCTGGACACCGCCCTTGCTACATTGAAAACCGAACTGGCCGACCTCAAGACGCAGTTCGGCGAGATGACCCCGGCCACCGGCCGCGATGGGCAGCCAGTGCTGCTAAAGGTCAATCCGGAAGTGCTTGCGCGGTTAAGCGCTGCCGAAGATGCCATTTCAGCCTTGCAGGCGGCGCGCGTTTCGGCGCCTGACACGGGCGATGATGTGCGCACCGAGGTCGCGGCGCTGCGCAGCGAGCTTGATACGCTGAAGACCGAAAAGACGGCGGAGGACGATGAGGAAAGCACAGCGGCGCAGGCGGCTGCAGAGGCGGCCCTGGCACTGTCTGCGATCGAAGCAGCTGCGCGGCGTGGGCGACCATTCCTGACCGCCTATCAGCGCATTGAGACCGCCATGCCAGACGATGAAACCGTAAAAGCGCTCGCCCCGCTCGCTATTTCAGGCTCGCCGACGCTGGCCGATCTGCGTGTGCGTTTCGCACCGCTGCGCAATGATGCGCTCAACGTGAACGCCAAATCACAAAGCCAGTCTGCCGGCTGGTTCCAGTCCATCTTTGGCGATGGGATCAAAGTGCGGCGCGAGGGAGAAGTTCTCGCCGTTGACCTGTTGGATGCGGCCGACGCGGCCCTGTCCAGCGGTGATCTGAGCGCGGCGATCCAGGCAGTTGAGCGTTTGCCCGAACCGGTTCAGGCTGTTTTCACCGATTGGCTCAACGGGGCCCGAGCACGTGAAACGCTCGAGACGACGCTTGAAGCCTTGCGGCTGACAATGATCTCCAAGGATCGCCTATGATCGTACTTGTTCTACTGATTGCGCTTATCGTTCTGGCTTGCATTGCCGCGATTTGGGCATCACGCCTGCCGGGCGGTGTGATCGTCGATTTTGGCAGCGGTGCGGCCTATGAGATCGAGCTTGTTTACGCCATCCTGGCCGTTGCCTTGCTGGGCGCAGCGGTTGCAATCGTATGGTCATTTCTAACCGGTATTGTCACCCTGCCCCGCCGCTTCACCCGATCGCGGCGCGCGGGCAAAGTACGCGATGCCAACCGCGCGCTGGCCGACGGCTTGCTGGCCGCTGAAGCCGGGGATGCCAGTCTCGCCAAAAAGCTGTCCAAGAAGGCTGCCCAGCACGCCGACGATGACCGGCTAAAGCTATTACTGGAAGCGCGCGCCGCGGAGGTGTCTGATGATTGGTCTGGCGCCGAGCGGGCCTGGGGCCAACTTGCGCGTCTTCCGGGCGGTCAGTTGGCCGGGCTGCGCGGGTCGGCCTCTGCGGCATCCGCGCGCGGTGACCGGATCGCAGCCGAGGCGCGCGCGCGTGAAGCTCTGGAATTGAAGTCGGCTGCAGAGTGGCCGTTTAATGCCCTTTTTGACAGCCAAGTCGCCGCCGGGCAGTGGGACATGGCGCTGTCAACGCTGGCGACAGGGGAACGGCGCGGTCATGTCGAAGGCGACAGTCTTCGCCGCCGCCGGGCAGTGCTGTATACGGCTGAAGCGCTTTCAAAGCAGAATACAGAACGAAAGGAAGCCCAGCGGCTGCTGGCCGACGCGATTCGATCTGCGCCGACTTTCCCGCCGGCGGCCTATCATGGCGCCCGCCAGTTAATGGCCGATGGCAAGGTCAAAGCCGCGCAAGGTGTTCTGGAGCTTGGCTGGAAATCAAGACCGCACCCGGCCCTCGCGCAGCTGTCCCGCCGGCTCGATCTGGAAAGCCCTTTGGAGACGGTGCTTGGCCGCCTGCAATCACTGGTCAAATCAAACCCGGATCATCGCGAAAGCCGGATCCTGAAAGCCGAAATCGCGATGGCCAACAAAGACTGGCTCGGCGCGGTCAAGGCGCTGGCGGCGCTGGTCGAGGAGAGCCCGACAGCCAGGCTCTGCTTGCTGCTGGAGCGCGCATTAAAGGGCTATGGCGACAAGACCGAGGCGGCCCGCTGGGGCCGCATGGCCGTGACGGCGCCGCGCGAGCCGGAATGGTCCGACATTGAGCCCAAGGGCGGAGCGTTTCAGTTCCAGCCAGCCGATTGGTCACGTCTTGTCTATGCCTTTGGCGATACCGGAAAACTGATCCATCCGCGATATGAGCGCTCCGAGCGCGAGCTGGAAGCTGGCCGCCAGTTGGCCCTGCCCGCGCCGCAAGCAGCGCCAACAACGACCCTGAGCGAGGTTACGGCGCCGCCGCTGGACTATGCGCCCGACAAGGATTGACGCTTTTCTTGAGCCCCAGGGCGCGCCATCCCAGCTTGCTGAGCGGCGCTGGCAAGGCTATGTCAGCCCCGATCAGCGAAACGTGCCGCTATAGCTCAGCTGGTAGAGCATCGCATTCGTAATGCGGAGGTCAGGTGTTCAAGTCACCTTAGCGGCACCACCACCTGACTGGTCGAATTCGTGCCGCCGCGTTTTGCAATCTATCCGCCCATAAGATTCGCCACTAAAACGCCCTTAACCGCCCAAAACGCCCGAATAATCCGCGCATGAACGCGTGTGACTTGAAGCGGTCACATTTGTTTCCCATGTTCACCCTGAACGATGCGCGGCGGATTGGGGTCGCCACTGAGTGGGGCCTGCCGCAACTCGTTCCCGTCCTGTCTGAACAGAAGGAGTGAGCAGATGACGAACGAACAGAACAAGGCCGCGGCGACGATTGATGCCAGCAAACTGGCCTATATTCGCGGCATTGACCCGGAAGAGCTGGCCGCACTGCCGAATGAGGCCTTCTCTCACATCGCAGATCCAGATGCGCTTTTTGTTGTCACCAATGGTGAGGGTGAGAAGCTGGCTGTTGTTGAGGGCCGCGAGGCCGCGATTGCCGCTGTCGAGGCCAATGCGATGCAGCCGCTCAGTATTCACTAAGCCTAGAACGTATTGGGGATGACCCGGTCGGGTGGGCGATGACCATCAGCAAATGTCTTGATGTTGATGATGACTTTCTCGCCCATCTCGATCCGGCCCTCAATGGTGGCCGAGCCCATGTGCGGGAGCAGCAAGACGTTGGGCTGACCGATCAGTTCAGGTGTCACGGTGGGGCCGCGCTCAAACACATCAAGGCCAGCGCCGGCGATCTTGCCGTCAAGGATCGCGGCGGCGAGGGCCGCTTCATCGATGACCTCGCCGCGAGCTGTGTTGATGATGAAGGCTTCGGGCTTCATCAAGGCAAGACGGCGCGCGCTCAGCAAGTGATAGGTGGCCGGCGTGTGCGGGCAGTGAATGGTTAGAATGTCCGTATGGGCCAGCATCTGGTCCAGGCTGTCCCAATAGGTCGCTTCAAGCTCTTCCTCGATATGACGCACGACCGGTTTGCGGTTGTGATAGTGGACTTGCAGCCCGAACACCTTCGCCCGGCGCGCGACGGCCTGGCCGATGCGGCCCATGCCGATAATGCCGAGCCGCTTTCCGGTCAGGCGATGGCCCATCATCCAGGTTGGCGCCCAGCCATCGAACTTGCCGTCCAGCATAAGCTGCACGCCCTCGCGGATCCGCCGCGGCAAGGAGAGAATCAGCATCATCGTGACATCGGCGGTGTCGTCGGTCAGCACGCCCTGGGTATTGGTGATCATGATGCCAAGCGCGGTGGCTTTATCGATATCGATATTGTCAACGCCGGCGCCAAATTGGGCGATCATGCGCAGGCGGCCCTCGCCGGCGCGCAAGACCGCTTCGTCAACCTTGTCTGTGACGGTTGAGACGAGCACATCGGCGCGCCCGGCCGCATCGATCAACTGCTCATGGGTCAGCGGCGTGTCGCTATCATTCAGCTCAGTATCGAACAGCTCTTTCAGGCGCAGCTCCACCTGCACCGGCAGGCGACGGGTGACGATGACCTTCAAGCGCTGATCCGACATTTGACCTCTCTTTCCAAACTGCGCTTAGCAAAGCCAGATCGCTGCGCCAATCCAGCGTTTTACTTTGGATTCACCATGCGCCGATACAAGAACCGTCGATGAGCAAACTGTTTCGACTTCTCGCCTGCCTTGCGGCTGGTTGCGCTGTTCTTTGCGCAGCGGCGAGCAATATGCAAGCCGAAGAGTTGGTTGTACGCACAAGCAAATTCTCTGGCAAACAAGTGCCACGCTTTGAGTCGCTGCGCTATTCGGCCGTGCATGGTCGCCAGGGCCCGTCGCTGGATCATCCGATTGTCTGGCGCTATGAGCGCCTCGGCCTGCCTGTTCTGATTGTCCGCGAAACCCATGGCTGGCGACGCATCCGCGACCCGCACGGCGACGAGGTTTGGGTGCAGGCGCGCATGCTGAGCCAGCAGCGGCGCAGCCTGATCGTGCGAGACGCGGTACTGCGCGCGGACGCCGATGCTAGCAGCAAACCCATCGCCGAGCTAAAAGCCGGCGCCCTGCTCGACCTGATTGGCTGCACCGAGACAGCGTGCCAGATTTCTGTCGATCGCACATCGGGCTGGGTCGACCCTCTCGACATCTGGGGCGCCGAACCCGAGACAAGCGGTTTGTAAGCACCCAAAATCCGGACTTGCCGCAGCGCAAGGCAGTGTTTAAACCGCCAGTTTTTCGGGGCTTTACCGGCTCCCAAACATAAGGACGCACCGATGAGCGGACCGCACGACTATCATACGCCCCAAAGCTCCTATTCAAAAGAAGACCTGCTGGCATCCGGCCGCGGTGAATTGTTCGGCCCCGGCAATGCGCAATTGCCGATCCCGCCCATGCTGATGATGGACCGGATCACCGAGATCTCTCTTGATGGCGGCGCCTATGGAAATGGTCATGTCATCGGCGAGTTTGATGTCACACCCGACCTGTGGTTTTTTGACTGCCACTTTCCCGGCGACCCGGTAATGCCAGGCTGTCTTGGCCTTGATGCGATGTGGCAGGCGGTTGGCTACTGGCTCGGCTGGTCGGGATCGACGGGCAAAGGGCGCGCACTTGGCGTTGGCGAAGTGAAGTTTACCGGCGAGATCCTGCAATCGACAAAACTCGTGCGCTATGAGATCGATATTCACCGCGTGCGGCGCGGCAAGCTGATCCTCGGCATTGCTGACGGTATTGTTCTGGCGGATGGCGAGAAAATCTACACCGCGAAAGGCATGCGGGTTGGCCTCGTCCAGAAGGGTGTCCCGGCCGCCTAGGGCGCATACACCGTATAGATCACCTCGACCTCAAAATCGAATGTGCCGAGCGACAGGTCATAGCCGCCAAGGCTGGCGCCCTGAATTGTATATTCAGCATTGATGCGGACAGACTGATCGGCGATAGACCCCGCCCCAGCCGCAGTGCGCTGGTTTCCGGTAAACAGTGTTTGCGGGGTGCGCAGGTCCCAAAGGCGCTGGCTGGCACTGAACCCAGCAGCCGGGCCGCCCGAATGGGGCGCCTGGGCCTGGCTGCCAAAAGATAGCCCCCCATCGGTCCCGCTGACCGTGGCGCTGAGTTGAACACGGGTAATCAAAAGCAAGATGAAATCGAGGGTCGTGCCGGGCGGCAGGACCTGGGCATCGATGGAGAACGGCGTGTTCGACGCCACGTAGAAGCTTGAATATTGCCGGGTCGTGTCAACGCGCGCGTCCGTCAGCGTTTCCAGCCCAAGCGGTTCGAATGAATCATCAACCGACAGCCGGCCATCGCCGCTCGTATCGGTGATGACATCGCCGCTAGAGGTGTTGGTGATGACAAAGGGCATGCTGCCGGTTGCGCCGGAAAATGAATCCTGCGTCGGCGACAGGCTGCCCGTCACAACCGTGTGGACATCACCGGCAATCAGGTCGCTATCGCCAGATCCACTGGTGTCATTGATGATGAAGTCCGACACAATGGGCGCCTGACTGCTGGCATTCGCCGCCCAGACAATCATCGTGCCATGCACTTTGAAAACAGGCCGATCCAAAACATTTGCCGTCGCAAAGACACCACCGAACGTGGCGACCGCACAAAGACAGGTCCATTTAAAAGCAGATGCGCGTATGTTTTTTTGCATAGAGGCCTCAGATGAAGCGACCCTAGGCGATTATGGTAAATGATGATTAACGCGGCAGCGGGCGATCAAGGCGCCGAAACGGTCTCGACCGTGAAAGCAAGCGTTGCGCCCGCCTGAGCGGGCCAATCGGCCAGAAAGGTCAGCGACTGGGTATCGACCGGGCCGGGTGCGCGCGCCGTGCGCCCGGCCGCGCGGTAGACAATTTGTCCGGTCCGCAATTGGGCAAGCGACCAATCGCGATCTTTAACGAGGTTATCGGTCGCGGCCGCATTGGCGCCGATCCCGGTGAGTTTGATCGAGAAGCGCTGATCGGGCGCCACTGCACCGGAGACCAGCTCAGCGCGAATGACAAAGGGGCCGTTGGACGCGACATGAAAGGCCTGGGGCGCGGCGCCAAAGAGGTCAAATGCGCCGCTGTCGGTGACGGGCTCGAGTGTGCCGGTCCGCACCACGCGGATCGGGCCAGCGTGTGTCTTGTTCGGCGCGAGCTCGACCGCCTGCCCGGCGCGGGGCAGCGCGCCTTCGGACCAGACATAGACAAGGCTGTCCTGCGCGAATGAAATGCGGTCAACAAAGTCGGCATAGGCCAGGCCATGCCCCGCCAGCGCAGCTAGCGCCGGCACAATCAGGATCCTTCTGAACCGCATATGGCCACACTCAATTGATGGTCAATAAAGTGTTAACGCGTTCGGCGCGGTTTGAAAGCGCGCTCGCCTCAGCCGCGACTTGCGAAGGGATGTTTCGCCGCTTGACGGGCCAAACCTGCCCGCCTAGCCCTCTGACCACGAAGAATTCACAATGGGAGGCCGACGCATGGCTGATTATGGAGAGATGCCAACCGGAACCTTGATGGCAGGCAAACGCGGCGTCGTGATGGGGGTGGCCAACAAGAACTCGATTGCCTGGGGCATTTCACAGCAATTGGCCGCGCAGGGCGCAGAGCTCGCCTTTACATACCAGGGCGAGAGCCTGGAGCGGCGCGTGCGCCCATTGGTTGAGAGCATTGGCATGGACTTCATGATCCCGGCGGACGTGACCGATGATGCGGGAATGGATGCTGCCTTTCAGCAGATCAAGGACAAATGGGGGACGATTGATTTCCTGGTCCATTCGATCGCTTTTGCCGGCAAGGACGAGCTGCAAGGCTCCATGGTGGCGAACACGACGCGCGAAGGGTTTCGCCGCGCCATGGATATTTCGGTCTATAGTTTTATCGACTGTTCGCGCCGGGCCGCAGAGCTGATGCCGGATGGCGGGGCGATTATCTGCATGACTTATCTCGGAGCGGAACGCACCGTTCCGTCTTATAATGTTATGGGCGTGGCCAAAGCCGCGCTTGAAGCCTCCACCCGATACGCCGCCCGCGACCTTGGCGCCCAGGGTATTCGGGTCAATGCGATCAGTGCAGGGGCCATGCGGACGCTGTCCCTCGCCGGTATTCGCGGCGGCAAGTCCCTGATGGGAACCGGCAAGGACTGGTCGCTGCTGAAAGAAGATACGCGCATGGAAGGCGTCGCTGGCTGCGCGCTCTACCTGCTCTCGCCGCTGGGGCATTCGATCGCTGGTGAGGTCCTGCATGTGGATGCAGGCTTCCACGCGGTTGGCGTGCCGGATCTGCCGGAAGCGTAGCATATGCCTGCGCGTCTGTTTGTCCTTGTCGGCCACCCACGGGAAAGCTCGCTGAGCCATGGCCTGGCTGACGCCTATATACGCGGGGCGCAAGCTGAGGGCGCCGAGGTCCGCCGGATGAACCTGCACGATATGGCGTTCGATCCCGATCTCACGGACGGCTATCTCAAGCGCAAGGACCATGAGCCGGCGATTACCGAATTTCTTGAGCACACGATGTGGGCGGATCATCTCGCCTGGTTTCATCCGCTCTGGTGGGGCGGCATGCCGGGCAAGATGCAGGGCCTGATCGACCGGGCGTTTCTGCCGGGCATCGCGTTTGCCTATCACAAGGATGATCCCTGGTGGGACAGGCTCCTCGCCGGCCGCACAGCGGACGTCTTTGTGACCGCCGACACGCCCGGTTTCTTTATAAAATGGATCTATCGCAATCCGCACAAGAACCGGATCACCAAGCAAATCCTTGAATTTACCGGCGTTAAAGTAACAGGCTATTCCTATTTTTCAGCGGCCAAGACCGCCAAGGAAGCCAAAATCCAGGCCTGGATGCGCAAGGCGTATAATCGCGGCGCCGATGCCGGGCGGCGTTAGATGACACTTTCTGCCTGAAGCCGCTCCAGAATGGGCGCGAGCATGCGCGCCACCGCCTCAGGGCTGGCCTTGACGTTACCATAAGCCGGCAGTCCCTCATCGGCGATGACGAGATCAGCCTCAAACATGGCAGGATAGGTGTGGCGGTAGTGCGAGGCGCGAACCGTCATCAGATATTGCGTCAGAACGCTTTCGACACTGCGCCCGCGCTCGATCACGTCGCGGCGAAGTCGGCGCGCCAGGCGCAGATCGTCCGGGGTATCGACATAGATGGATAAATCGATCAGCGGCTGAAGCTCCGGGATGGACAGGACGTGAATGCCCTCAAGAATGATGATGGCGGCCGGATCGATGGTCAGGACGCGATCCGGCTTTCGGTCATGCCGGTCGAAATCATAAATGGGCTGCGCGATCGACCGGCCGGCCTTCAGATCAGCCACATGCCGCGCCATGAGCGCTGTTTCCTTGCTGACCGGGTCATCATAATTGACGGCAGAGATGATGTCCGCGCGCTGGGCATCGGTTTCGGCGATGCCATAGTGGCGCATCGGCCAGTAATAGCCGTCTTCATTGAAGAGCACTGCGCCGACCGGGGCGAGTTTCGCCTGTAGCGCTTCGGCGAGTGTCGATTTTCCCGAGCCGGACCCGCCTGTAATGGCAATCAGAAAAGCACCGGCGCGAGACACAGCCGCCTAGTCAGCGTCACCAAGCGGAACGGCGAACAGCTCCAGGCGATGATCGACGAGCTTGTAGCCGAGCTTACGCGCAATCTCTTCCTGAAGGCGCTCAATCTCTTCATTGTGAAATTCGATCACCTGGCCTGATTTCACATCAATCAGATGGTCGTGATGCTCCTCGGGCATTTCCTCATAGCGCGCGCGGCCATCACCAAAATCATGGCTGTCGATAATCCCCGCCTCTTCAAACAGCTTGACCGTGCGATAGACGGTGGCGAGCGAAATCGACTTGTCGACATTATTGGCCCGCCGATGCAGCTCTTCAGCATCGGGGTGATCATCAGCGAGCGAGAGTACGCGCGCGATTGTGCGGCGCTGCTCTGTCATGCGCAGGCCTTTTTCGGCGCAGAGTTTTTCTAAGCGATCCATAGGCCTCTCATGCCTTCTTCGTTGCCCCATGTCCAGCGAGCGAACGTGACATTAGAACGCCATCGACCCGCACACCATTGCCGCGCCGGTAATATTTCAGGCGCCGCCCGTCGTCGTCAAAGCCGAAGGCGCGGTAAAAAGCAATTGCCGCTGCATTGTCAGCCGCCACATCCAGTCGAAGCACCTTCACGCCGCTCTGCCACAGCGCGTCCATGCCAAAAAGCAGCAGCCCGCGCCCAAGCCCGGCGCGCTGGCAAGCCGGATCAACACAAACGGTCAGCAGATCGGCCTCCATCTCCGTGACCTGTAGAACCATCAGACCCTGAACCGCGGAAGCTGAATTCGCCGTGTAAACCCAGCTTGTCTC
>JBCCMX010000029.1:0-19135 GCA_039026135.1 Pseudomonadota bacterium
CCTCCGCGGCGATCAAATGGCTTTCGCAGCCTGGCCACACACCCGTCCCGCGGCGGACAGCAAGGCTGATGCCTTCGGCATCTATATCCGGCTCGCGTTCCGAAGTTTGCAAACGCAGGTCAATATTGGGGTGCGCCTCATGAAAACGCGACAAACTCCGGACCTGACGGCGAAGATGATATCGCCGTCTGGGGCCAGGACCGACTGTGGCTCATCGCCGCCGAAATCAAACGCCGCGCGGGCGCCTACAATGCCGCGCAGCCCTAGACCTAGCCAATAAAAGAAGCCTCATATGTTCTGCATCAAAACGACCCTCAGCAGCATGAAGATCGCCTCGACAAGCCTCGCCCTGGCAGCGCTCACAGCAACATCCACGGCGCAAGAGCCCGCCCCCGATCAGCCGGCAAAACCCCCAAACGTTGTCATGATCATGGTCGATGATGCCGGCTACATGGATTTTGGCGGTTATGGCGGCGAGGCGCAGACCCCGCATATCAACCGCCTGGCCGACCGCGGCCTGCGCTTTACCAACTACTATACCTCGACACTGTGCGCGCCATCTCGCGCCATGCTGATCACCGGCATAGACAATCATCGCACCGGTATCGGTACCATCTGGGAAGTCCTGACCGATGAGCAAAAAGGCCAGCCCGGTTACTCCCAGGTGCTTGAGCCGGGCGTTCTGACACTTGGCGACCGGCTAAGAGACGTTGGCTATCGCACCTTCATGACCGGCAAGTGGCATCTTGGTGATGGCGAGGGCCCGCTCAACAATGACCTGCCCTATCATCATGGCTTTGACCGCTCGTTCACGCTCGACGCTTCCGGCGCCGACAATTGGGAAGATAAAGCCTACATCATCTATTATGGCGAAGCGCCGTGGTTCGAGGATGATCAGCCGGCGGACCTGCCGGAGGATTTCTATTCGTCTGAATTCATCGTCGACAAGATGATCGAGTATATTGAAGAGGATGGCGCGAGCGAGGCGCCCTTCTTCTCTTACCTCTCATTCCAGGCCATCCACATTCCAATCCAGGCGCCGCGCGAATTCATCGACAATTATAATGGGGTCTACGATAAGGGCTGGGATGCACTGGCCATTCAGCGCTGGGAGAATGCCAAGGCGCTTGGCCTGATCAACCAGGATGCACCGCTGCCACCAAAGCCGGAAGGCCATCGTGCATGGGACGACCTCACCGAAGATGAGCGCATCTATGCCGCCCGCGCCATGCAGGTGAATGCCGGCATGCTCGAAGCCATGGACTATCATATTGGCCGGTTCGTCGATTACCTGGACGCCGAAGGCGAACTCGACAATACGATCTTTGTTATCACGTCCGACAATGGTCCTGAATTTAACGATCCCGTCTCGGTCGATGGCACAGAGATCTGGATGGATGCGGCTGGGTATGATGCAGACCTCGAGAACCTTGGCGGCCGCGGTAGCCTCGCTGCAATCGGGCCGGAATGGGCCGCCGCGGCCGGCACGCCTGGCAGCCATTTCAAATTCTTCACAACGGGCGGCGGCATTCGCGTACCGATGATCATGTCAGGCCCGGGCGTCGAGCGCACAGGCTGGGATGACGGTCTGACGCATGTGGCCGATATTGTACCCACCTTGCTGGAGATGATCGGCGTTGAGCACGAAACTCGGGCCGGCGAGGTTGAAATCACCGGGCTCAGCCTGACAGGCCTGCTGCAGGATGAACGCGATACAAGCGGCATTGAGGGCCGCTCTGTCGGGATCGAAGTGTCCGGCAATTCGGCCTACATTAAAGGCGACTATAAAATCCGCCGTGTGACCTTGCCCCATGGCGATGCGGAATGGCGCTTGTTCAATGTGGCGGCCGACCCCGGCGAAACCAATGACCTGACTGCGACAGAGCCGGAGATCTTTGCGGATCTCCTGGCTGGCTATGAAGCCTATGAGCGCGAGATGGGCGTCGTTGCCTTGCCAAAGGACTTCAATGTCCAAGACATGATTCTGGAAAATACAATGTCGAAAGTGGTCGCCCGCTATATGGGCTACATTGTCGGATTTGCCATTCTGGCAGTTTGCATTCTCGGCCTCTTTATCTGGTTAGTGTGGTCACTCTGGCGGCGGGTCACCGCTTAAGCGATGGACGATCGCCATCCCCACTTTCGCTTGCATGGGGCGAAGCTTTCTTATTTCACCGGCAAGCTGGAAGGATATATGCGTGCCAAGGGCATCCCCTTTGAGTTCGTGGAGATGGACCATCTGGATATGGCCGCGTGCGCCAAAGCAACCGGCGTCGCGCAAATGCCTCAGCTTGAGGGCGCTGATGGCCGCTGGCTGACTGATACGACAGACATTATCAAACACTTTGAGGCCAGCCACCGCGAGCCGACCTTCAGCCCCGCCGATCCACAGGTCAAGTTTCTCAGCCTGCTGCTGGAGGACATGTTCGACGAGTGGCTCTGGCGATCGGCCATGTATTACCGCTGGATGTTCGAGGAAAGCCGCGTGCTGATGGGTCACCAGATCGCACGGATCTTCATGCGCAACATGCCAGCGCCAATGTTCGTCAAGCGGCGTTTCGTCACCTGGCGTCAGCTGCGAGTCTATATGTGGGGCGACGGCGTCACCAAGGCGACAGCGCCGCAAACCGAGCAGCTTTATCTCGATATGCTCAATATGCTCGAACCGATCTTCGCCCGGCGGCCCTATCTGTTCGGCGCGCGGCCCTGCGAGGCGGACTTCGGTCTGTTTGGCCCCTTCTTTCGTCATTATTTCAGCGATCCAACGCCAGCAAAGATCATGCATGAAACCGCGCCGCACACACTGGCCTGGGTGGTCCGGCTTTGGGGCGCAAAACCGGACGCGCTCAAGGCCGCTGCACCCGTCACCGAAGCGCCAGACGACCTGGACCCACTATTTGAGATGGCGGGCCGCGATTACCTGCCCTACCTGATGGCAAATGATGCCGCCGTGCAGGCCAGGGCCAGACATGTCGACTATACCTGCCAGGGCGTACACTGGCGCGTTCCGGTCTCACCCTATCGCGCATCGTGTTTAAATGCGCTTCGCACCGCCTTTGTCGCCCTGCCCGCGCCGGACCAGGACGGCGTCGCGCGCCGCCTGGGCCGGCCGGTCGATATGCTGCGCACACCGGTCACCGATCTGACAGATCAACAGCCCGATACGGGTCAAAAACCGGTAAATCCGCGTTGGAAACCAAATTGGTAGACTTGACGTCGCCTGCTTTTTGTCACTCTTAGTGACAAAAAGTAAGGGTAGGACAAAACATGGCCGAAACAGACCGTCTGGAATTCATCGGGAGCCCCGGCTCGCCTTACTCTCGAAAGATGCTGGCGGCCCTGCGATACCGCCAGATTCCCTACAAAGTGCGCTGGAGCAGTCATGACAGCGAGCCGGAATCTTATCCTCAACCAAAGGTCAAACTGTTCCCGACCTTTTATTTTCCGAACGCAGATGGCGGTCTCGACGCGGTTGTCGATTCAACACCCATCATCCGCCGGCTTGAGCGCGAACACACTGGCCGCTCCATCATCCCGCCCGATCCGGAACTGAGTTTCTACAATTTTCTGATCGAGGATTTCGCCGACGAGTGGCTGACCAAGGCCATGTTCCATTATCGCTGGTACCATGAACCCGACAGGGTCAATGCCGGCCCGATGCTGATCTTTTGGCGGATGACGACCACACCGGCTGACACCGCTCAGGAATTGTCCGATTTCATCACAAAGCGACAGTTCGAGCGGCTATATGTCGTTGGCTCGAATGATGTGACCGCAACCACGATCGAGGAAAGCTATCAGCGTCTGGTCGATATACTCGACGCCCTGCTCCAGAAAAAAGGATTTGTCCTCGGTGCGCGGCCTTCCTCGGCTGACTTTGCCATTTATGGCCAGCTCACCCAGCTCGGTATTGTCGAGCCAAGCTCGGCCGCAGAGATGCGGCGACGCTCAGCCCGGCTGCGCGCCTGGATCGACGTTATTGAAGACCTGTCCGGTCTGATTGTGTCAGACGATGACTGGTTCACACCGCAAGAGGCGCGTGACGCCCTGGCACCGCTGCTGGCAGAGATTGGCCGGGTCTATGCCCCTTTCCTGCTGGCAAACGCGGGCGCCGCCATGTCGGGCGAAAAGAGTTTCGAGACAATAATTGATGGACGGGCCTGGACACAGCCGACTTTCCCTTATCAGGCCAAATGTCTGCAGGTGCTGCGCGAGCTTCATGGCAGCCTGCCGAATGAAACAAGGGCCCATGTCGACGCAACCCTGCAGGGCACAGGTTGCCCGGCCATGTTCGCCTAGCCCGGAAGGCACACATTATGTGGAAAAAAGCTCTACTCGGCGTCCTGGCGCTGATTGTCATCGGGGCGGGGATCGCCTGGATGAACCGCGTCGAAATCATCCTTTATATGGTCACGCGTGCTAGTCACCAGGATGTCGCGCCACACAAGGAGGTCACCTGGCAGCAAGGCCCCGCGTCCGCCGAGACGCCGCTCGCTGAGCGCCCGCCGAATATTATTTTCATTCTCGCCGACGATCTTGGGATTAACGACATCTCGACCTTTGGCGGCGGTGTTGGCAATGGCACGGCGCCCACACCGAATATTGATCGCCTCGCGGCCGAAGGCGCCATTTTTACGCAGGCCTATTCAGGCACCGGCACCTGCGCGCCCTCGCGGGCCATGCTGATGACGGGACGCTACCCGACACGCACCGGGTTTGAGTTCACGCCAACCCCAGCGGGTATGGGACGTATGATGCCACTCATGGCTGCAGAACGGCGTGACAATGATGACTCTCGCCCGCCCGTCACCTGGAACGAAGACGAAGCTGAATCAGCGCCGCCCTATGTCGATCAGGGTCTGCCCGGCAGCGAAATCACCATTGCCGAAGTGCTCAAATCGCACGGTTATCAGACCGCCCACATTGGCAAATGGCATCTTGGCCGCAACGCCGAAACCAATCCGAACGCCCAGGGGTTTGATGATAGCCTTGCCATGTCCGGCGGGCTGTTCCTGCCGGAAGACGCTCCCAACGTTGTCAACGCCAAGCTGGCCTTCGACCCGATTGACCGCTTTTTGTGGGCGAGCCAGCAATATGCGACGCGCTTCAATGAGGGCGAGCTGTTGGCGCCCGGCGGCTATCTGACCGACTACTGGACCGATGAAGCCTTGAAAGTCATCGATGCGAATAAGAACCGGCCCTTCTTTCTGTATCTCGCCCATTGGGGTGTCCACACCCCGCTTCAGGCCACAAAGGAAGACTATGAGGCGGTTGGCGATATCGAGCCGAGGCGCGAGCGCGTCTATGCGGCCATGTTGCGCGCGGTCGACCGCAGCGTCGGACGCGTGATGGACAAGCTGGAAGCGGAAGGCCTCGCCGAGAACACCATCATTGTCTTCTCAAGCGATAATGGCGGCGCCGGCTATCTCGGCCTGCCGGATGTCAACGCGCCCTATCGGGGATGGAAGATTACCTTGTTCGAGGGTGGTATCCGTGTCCCGATGTTTATCAAATGGCCGGCAAAAATCGCACCTGGCACCGTGCTCGATACGCCGGTGGCGCATATTGATGTCATGCCGACACTGGCATCCGCGGCGGGCGCGGACCTTCCCGAAGGCGTGATCATTGATGGCCGGGATATGTTGCCGGAAGCGACCGGCGAGGGCGTGATCACCCGCGACAATGACGCGCTCTACTGGTCGAGCGGTTTTTATCAGGTGGTTCGCGCCGGCGATTGGAAGCTCCAGCGCGACCAGAAATATGATCGCAGCTGGCTCTATGATCTGGCCAGCGACCCCACCGAAGAGGTCAACCTCGCTGATACGCGCCCGGACAAGCTCGCAGAACTCAACGCCCTGATCGAAGCGCATTTCTCATCTCGTCGCAAACCGCTTTATCCGCATACGGTCGAATCGCCCATTTTGATCGACAAACACCTCGCCCAAGAGTTCGAGCCCGGGGATGAATATATTGTCTGGGCGAACTAGTTGCCTGCGCCGGGATCAGGCAGGTCTTTGACCACACGAAAACCGATATGGTTGGTCGAGAAATCGACATCCTGAGGCTGGCGCGCAGCTGGGCGATAGCGCCGGCAGAAATTGTCAGCACATAGGAACGAGCCGCCCTTGATCGTGGCGGTGCCTACGCCATAGGGTGTGTCGGTCCACTCCCAGACATTGCCGATCAGATCATAAAGACCGATACGGCTCGGCGCAAAACACCCGACCGGGGCGGCGCCTTCAAAACCGTCTGTCTCCAGATTAGCCATCGGAAAAATGCCCTGCCATGTATTGGCGATCGGGGTCTTGTCGGCGCGATAGGCCGATGAGGCGGAATCGCTGGGATCTGGCAATCCGAGATTGGCTGCGTATTCCACTTCAATGGCGGTCGGCAGCCGCCCACCGGCCCATTGCGCATAGGCCGCGGCATCATTCATCGAAACATGCACCACGGGCAAATCATCCAGCCCGGCAATATCGCTGCCCGGACCCGTCGGCGCCGTCCATGTGGCGCCTTTCAGAAGCATCCAGCCATCTTTTTCCGCGCGCCGCTCGGACGGCAAAACAAAAACGGCTGAGCCCGCACCCGGTTCGTCGCTGGTCGCGCCGGTCTCGGCCTCTGTCACATAGCCGGTCGCCGCGACAAACGCCGCAAACTGCGCATTCGTGACTTCATGGGCCTGGATCGAAAAAGCGGCGACGTGAACCGTCTGCGAGGACACCTCTTCACGGTAAAGCGGGCTCTGTCCGGTCACAAACCGACCTGCGGACACATCAACGAATGAACCAATCGCGACTTGAGACGCCGCGCATTCGGCCGCCTCAACGGCCTTAACTGGCGCTGTGACAGGGTCCTGCCCGCATGCGACCAGCGCGCCGCAGCCCATGAAAACCCGGAACGCAGCGCTATCGAATAAGCGAATCAACAACCCGGCGCACAGTGTCCCGCGCCTCCTCAACCGACAATCCGCGATCAATACGCAGGCGCCGCCAAACATCAAAGCTCATTACCACATCAAGCCCATAAGTCAGCTCATCATCCTTGCGCAGTTCTTTTGGAAGCAAGGTGACAATTCGCGAAAACTCCAGATCGAGAACACGCTCATGTTCGCTCTTCAAGTATTCAGATTGATGGCGCAGGATTCGTGAGCTGATCCGCAGCGGCATGATATCTTCGTAAACAATGGCGTAGCGATCAATCGCCTCATGAAACCGGTCACGCCAGTCAGATGACTTATAAGGCTGGAAGATTTGCGGGAAGATCTGCGCGCCGACCTGCTTGCCCATTTCCGCATACAGACTGTCCATTTCCTCAAAGTGGCGAAACACTGTCCGCAGGCTGACATTCGCCTCTTCGGCAACCTGCGCGGCACTCGGCACTGGCGTACCACCGCGCACAAGATTGAATAGCGCCTGGATAATGTCTTCTCGGCTGCGTTCAGAGCGAAGCCGGCGACCATCGAGGTCTGCCACATTGCCCGCATCGGCTTTAAGGGATTTTTCCGTCATATCTTCTTTCCAGCCTGCCTTGGCCAGCAACATTACCGGAAAAGTCTATCCCTATTCAGCTTATTTTGTCGACAAACAAAATTCGGCCTTAGAAAGCCTCGTCAAGACTCACCTTCGTGGTTCCAACCGGAAGACTGAAGATCATACCATCGTTGCCGATCGTAATGTCGCCATCATATAATTTGTCAGCGCCTCTGGCAAAAAGCGGATTGAGAGCCGGGATCGGAAGCGGCGGAACAATATGATAATAGACAAGTTGCCCGGCCTCGGCGGCACTCGCGGCCTCTGCAGCTTCTCTTGGAGAGGTGTGATAGTCGGTGATGTCATACATGATTTTGGACAAAACCCGTTGCCCCCGTTCGGCCAGCGCATCGCCCATATAGATCACCATTTCACGGTTCAGCGCCTCATGAAACATCACATCGACGCCCTTGGAAGCTGACACGAAATTGTCGCTGTAGACCGTGTCTCCGCTCAGCGAGATTGACCGGCCCTTATAGTCGACACGAAAGGCCAATGCCGGGTCGATCGGTGAGTGATCAACCCGAATGGCGGTGATCTTCAGATCATCATCCTCCAGTACCACTGTTGTCGCGCCCGGACCGAGCGGAAGCGTAATCTCGCTCGCAACGGCGCCAAATCCGCCTGGATTGACAATATCGGCGCCGTGATGGGCCACGCGGTAAGTACTGTCGATCCGGTAGGCGCTGACAAATCCATCAACGACCTCGACTGTTCCAATCGGGCCTTCAATCGGGATCGGTGAGCTGCGTTCGCCGCCGACCCAGGCCTGCAGCATGAGCTCACCCAGCCCATCAATATGATCCGAATGGAGATGGGTCAGATAAACCTTCTCCAGATTGAGCATCGGAAAACCCATGACACCAAGCTTGCGCGTGCCGCCTGACCCCATGTCAAAGATGAAACCACGATCGCCCGCCATAATGCCTATGCACGGGCCAGAGCGCGCAATATCCGGCATCGGTGACCCTGTGCCACACATAAATACGTGTAGCCCATCGGGCAGATCGGTGACGGTGTTGGCATCAAGCCTTTGCTCGATCGCGCGCTGAAAAAGACCATCAATAATCTGTGTGCGAAACATCTGGAAGAAAATGAAACCAATCACGGCCAAGCCAACCAGGCCAACGCCGATACGCACAATCCACTTCATCTTGATGTCTCCAAACTTGGCATTCTGCTATTTTTTAACGCTTCGTATTTGATGACACTATCTATGACATAACTCAATGCTGTTTGTCGCGCGGAGGATTATGACATGGTCCTTCATGTTCGCTTCATGTTGAGATCATTACGGGAATTTCCTAGTGTGCGGGGGACGCACGCGATTGCAGGAGCCGACATGCGCAAAACAAAGTATGTTCTTTCTTTAGCGCTTGGCGGTGTCTTGCTGCTGGCTGGTCCGGCACTCGGCCAGGAGGCCGGGTCCGGTCCACTCGACCTCAATGCGCCTGGCGCCGAAAATGTCGAACCAGATGCCGCTGGTACAGCCGAGCCTGGCCTGCCGGCCGCGCCGGCAATAGAGGGTGAAGGCGCTGGCGAGGGCGCGATTGATGGCGCCCCACTGCAGCTCGATGATCCGCAAGCCGAGCTGCGACAAGAGATCGCCGCCATCGTCGCCGGCCTCGGCCTGTCGCCAGAAGATGATGGCCTTGTCCGTGCCATTGTCGAAGCAAGCCTCGACTCGCGCATGGCCGTGCTGGATGAGTTTGGCGGTGACCCCAAACGGCTCAGCTTCCGGGACAAGCTGAAGCTCAAGGGCGAAATGGACGATATCACACGCGTGACCGAAGCCGAGCTGTCGAAAACGCTCTCATCATCGCAAATCAGGACGCTTCAGGCCGGTATGAGTGATTTGCGAGACAAAATGCTGGCAAGCCGCGCCTAAACGCGCGCCCGCTCAGGTCTCATGGCGGCTCACGCGCAGAACAATGCTGGTTTCAGCCTGCATAGAGGGCAGCGCCAGACCGCTTTGCTTCAGCCAGCCTCCCGGCACAGACATATCGCCATCTGACACCTCTTGCCAAAATGCCGGACCCTCTGGCGAACCGACCTTTTGGCCGGGATCCAGTCGCTCAAGGCTGTAATTGCCGCCCGTCGCCGCGAAGGGCAGGCGCACCGATGGCGGAACGCGCTGCTTTGTCGGCGCCAGGCGATAGATAAACAGCAAGAATGCATCCGGTGTCCCGTGGGCTTGCCAATGGACACCATCGCCGGCCGCGCCGCGCCACACAGCGCCGCTATGAACCGCGCCGCGAATGTCCTTGTAAAGCCCAATCCAGTCGGCAAGCTCGCCCTGTTCGCCTGGGTCAAGCTGGCGTGGATCAAGCTCGAGACCGAGATGGCCAGGCAGGGCGACGGCAGCGCGAAAGCCGAGTGCTTGCGTGCGTCCTGTCGTATGCGCCTGCGCGGCGCCAATATGGGCGCCCATGACGTCCGGCGGGAAGAATTGCAGAAATCCGCCCTGTATCTGCTGGCGTGAGACCGCATCAATACAGTCGCTCGTCCAGACCCGGTGCGTGCGGGACAATAGGCCGGCATCGATGCGCCCTCCGCCGCCCGCGCAGGCCTCAATTTCCACGTCAGGAAAATCGCGGCGCAGGCGATCAAGCAGGCCATAGGCGGCGAGAACCTGCCGGCGATAGGCCGGGCGACCCTGCAATGTCCCGCCAAGACCTGCCATGCTCAAAGCGCGGTTATGGTCCCACTTCAAATAGCGAATTGGCAGATCGGTCAGGAGAACTTTCAGCGCGGTGTAGACGTGATCCTCGACCTCGGGCCGTGACATATCAAGCACCAACTGGTTGCGCGCTGTCTGAAGCGGCCGCCCGGCAAGCTGCAATGCCCAATCTGGATGTGCGCGGAAAAGATCGCTGTCCGGGTTGACCATTTCCGGCTCGACCCACAGGCCAAATTCCATTCCAAGATCGGTGACATGCGCGGCAAGCGGGCCAAGCCCATTCGGATACTTTGCCGGATCCGGTGTCCAGTCGCCAAGCGAGGAGGTATCGTCATCGCGCCCGGCAAACCAGCCATCGTCCAGAACAAAGCGCTCCACGCCGAGCCTCGCGGCGGCCGAGGCCAGGTCTGTCAGATCGGACTCATCATGGTTGAAATACATCCCTTCCCAGGTGTTGAGATGCACAGGGCGCGGCCTGGCCGCCACATCGAGCGGGCTACGCGCACGCTGGGCGGCATGGAAGTTCTGCGCGGCGCCATCCAGCCCATCAGGCGAAAATGTCGCCAGCCAATCAGGCGACTGCAGCGTCTCGCCCGGCTCTAGGCGCACTTCGCCGGGCGCCAGCCACTCGCCGGCCTGCCAGATCCATCCGCCATCCTCGCCCGCATCAATGGATTGGGCATGATTGCCCGACCAGGCAAGCTGCGCCGACCAGACCGGCCCGGTATGCTGGCCGGCGCCCTCACCAAGCACGCTCGCGGCCGGAACAACCTCATGCGAGGTTAGCCCTTGGCGGTTCTCTCGGCGCCAGCCGGCGCGGCCAAGTCGCATCTCTTCGCCAATGAATTCGTGATTGTGGCGTCCATGAAACGACTGAACCGTCTGCGCATGCTGCGGCAAAGGCAAGGTTCCCGCCGCAAGCCAGGACACATCGACAGTCCCGTCACCCTTGTTTGTCAGGCCGGTCGACAGGCTCAGCACATCGCTCAGTGGATCAAGGGCCAGGCGCAGCGTAAAGACAAGCTTGGCGACATCGTCATGCAGATCAATCGCCAGCTCATGCTTGCTCTGCTGGCGAATGGTGCTGCGGGTAATGGCCTGAGCCCAGTCCTGCCCGCCGCGATGCATCAGGGCCGCGCTCGGGCCAAACCAGCCTGTTCCGAACAAAGGCAAAACCGACAGCGCAGGCGGATCATCAAGAGAATAGGTTGGCGCTTGGCGCAGATCGGACAGGCGATGGCGCAGGCCCGCGCCGCCCATTGGCGGACCCCAGTGCCGCCACAGCGGCGCGCCGGTCTGGACCCATTCCAGTATGACCTGGCTGGCACCGCCCTCGAGCGTGATAAAATCGCCGGCCGGGTCTGACATCACGCTTTCATTCCCTTGAAGGACCGCACACTATTTCGCCCGCGGGTCATCCCATTCCTCAGCAATCCCCTGCCCGCCGCGGCGCGTCAGCCAGAACATGCCGCAAAGATCAAACAGGCCCGCCCCCAGACGCCCGAGGAAGCCATATTTCGATTGGCCGTGCCAGCGCGGGCGGTCATTCACCAATTCTTCGCGCACCGTCCATCCGGCACGCTTGATCAGCGCCGGCAAAAACCGGTGCATGCTGGCAAAGTAAGGTAGCTCGCGAAACGCCTCTGTGCGGATGAGCTTCCAACCACAGCCTGTATCCGTGGCGTCGTCGCGCAGCACAAATTTTCGCACGCCATTGGCAATGCGAGATTGCAACCACTTGAATCCACTATCGTTTCGGCTGTTTCGCCTGCCCGCGATAATCCCGAGTGAGCCGGTATCCTGCCCGGCAATCAACTGCGGCCAAAGCCGGGCGGTGTCATTGATATCGTTCTGGCCATCCCCGTCGATTAACTGGGTCCAGCGGCCACGCACCGCTTTGAGCCCGGTAAACAGTGCAGCCGACTTGCCGGCGCGCGAGACATGCGTGAACACGCGCACAGAATCCGGCCAGCGCGTGCGCGCCTCTGCCAGTTCATCGCCGGTTAAATCGCCGGAACAATCATTCACGCAAACCACTTCGAACGCGATCCCATTCAGGGCGGTATGCACCTCTTCAAGCAGCGGATGAATATTCCCCGCTTCATTGTAGAATGGGATCAGAACGCTGAGGTCCGGCTCTCTCATGTTTCAGCCTCTATTCGTGCTGCCAAGGCCTCTATCCGCGCGGCGGCATCTCCGAGCGCCATCGCGGCCCGGTCGACCTCCGGCCCCGTGGCGGCGGCCTGGCCCTGGCGCGCTGCATCAAGTTCGTCAAGCAAGGCAAGCGCTGCAATCAACAAGATCCGATCCTGGCCAATATCACCCACCGCGCCGGCAATCTTCGTCACCCGTGCGTCGAGGCGTTTGGACAGAGCCTTCAGCCTGTCTTCCTGGCCGGGCGCACAGGCCACGGAATAATCCTTGCCCATCAGTCGGATATCGGCCTTGGCCATCAGGCATCGCCCTCTCGGCCAAGCGCAGCGCGCACTTCGGCAATCGCGGCCCCCAAGGCTTCTGAAGCCTCATCGGCGAGAAGCTTCAGCTCTTTCTCGCGCGACAGCGACGCATCAAGCTGTTCGGCCAATTGCGCCCGATCATCAACCATGGCTGAGACTTCACGGCGCAGCAGGGCCGGGTCACCAGACCGCTCGAACAGGCCGGCAATCGCGCGCTCCAGGCGATTAACCGCCTGATCCAGCCGTTCTGAAGTGTCGTCAATCGAACTCATGTCCACTCGTTAGCAGGGCTTGGCCTTAACGTACAAGACCAGCACTCATCTGTGCTTGACTCGAATCTCGCCCGTGTCCATTGCGGGGCCAAAGATTTGGCGGTGCGAAGGGCGAACACAATGACAGTCACCAACGGGGCGATGGCAAACGCGGTTCGGGCATTATCAATTGATGCCGTCGAGGGTGCAAAATCTGGCCATGTCGGCTTGCCGCTCGGCATGGCGGATGCGGCGAGCGTTCTGTGGACGAAGTTCCTGAAACATAACCCAAAAGACCCGAGCTGGCCGGACCGCGACCGCTTTGTCCTGTCGGCCGGTCACGGCTCCATGCTGATCTACTCGCTGCTGCACCTGACCGGTTATGACAGCGTCTCGCGCCAGGACATCAAGGACTTCCGCCAGCTTGGCGCCAGCACGCCGGGTCACCCGGAGAACTTTGTCACCGCCGGCGTCGAAACCACGACAGGCCCGCTCGGACAGGGCATTGCGACCGCCGTCGGTATGGCCATCGCCGAACGCCACCTGAATGCCCGTTTCGGCGATGAGCTCGTCAATCACAAGACTTATGTGATCGCCGGCGATGGCTGCCTGATGGAGGGCGTGTCGCAAGAGGCCATCACGCTGGCCGGGCATATGCAGCTCTCCAACCTGATTGTCCTGTTTGACGATAATGCCGTCACCATTGATGGCGGCACCGATATGGCTGACGCCACCGATCAGTGCGCCCGCTTCGAGGCCTCCGGCTGGGTCACACGCAAAGTCGATGGCCATAACGCCGATGATGTTGAAGCGGCTCTGATCTGGGCGCAGGACCAGGACAAGCCTGTGATGCTGGCGGTCAAGACGATTATCGGATTTGGCGCCAAGCGTGCCGGGACGGGCCCGGCCCATGGCGGCCCTTACGGCCCCGAAGAGGTCGAGACCGTGCGCAAGGCGATCGACTGGCCGCATCCCCCGTTTGAGGTTCCGGCCGAGATCGAGGCGGCGTGGCGCGAAGCAGGCCAAAAAAACGCCGCTGACTATGCCGCCTGGCAGGCACGGTTGGAGGCCAGTGCGCAAAAGGCCAGTTTCAAGACCGCGATAGATGGCGAGCTGCCCGCCAACCTGTCTGAGATTATCAACGCGCACAAACAGGCCGTTATTGATGGCGGCAAGGATGATGCAACGCGCAAATGGTCCGGGGCGGCGCTGGAGCCATTAACCGCTGCGATACCTGAAATGATTGGTGGTTCGGCCGATTTGACCGGCTCAAATAATACCAAAACCAGCCAGACAAGTGTCCTCTCTCCAGCCGACTGGGCCGGGCGCTATATCCATTACGGCATCCGCGAACACGCCATGGCCGCGGCGATGAATGGCATGGCGCTGCATGGCGGCATCATCCCCTATTCCGGCACCTTTCTGATCTTTGCTGATTATAGCCGCGCCGCCATACGGCTTGGCGCGCTCATGGGCACGCGCGTTATTCATGTGATGACGCACGATTCCATCGGGCTCGGCGAGGATGGTCCAACCCACCAGCCGGTCGAGCATGTCGCTTCTCTGCGCGCGATGCCCAACATGCTGGTTTTCCGCCCATGCGATGGTGTCGAAACCGCCGAGTGCTGGGAGCTTGCCCTGCGCAACGCGGCCGGCCCAAGCACACTTGCGCTCACCCGTCAGGGCGTCGCCTCCGCGCGCAAAACGCATACTGAAGACAATCTGTGCGCCAGAGGCGGTTATGTCTTCAGCGATATGGACGGTGCCAAGGCGGTGCTTATCGCGACCGGTTCCGAGGTTGAGATCGCGCTCGACGCCCAGGCGAAATTAGCCGAAGCCGGCACGCCAACGCGCGTCGTGTCCATGCCGTGCATGGACCTGTTTGACACCCAGCCCGAAGCCTATCAGGTGGACACGCTGGGCGGGGACCTGCCAAAGGTCGCCGTCGAGGCCGGGGTGCGTTTTGGCTGGGATCGCTGGATCGGCTTTGATGGCGGCTTTGTCGGCATGAGCACGTTTGGCGCATCTGCGCCGTACAAAGACCTCTATAACAAGTTCAACATTACCGCCGATGCCGTCATCGCCGAGGTTGAAAAACGGGTCTAGGGCGAGGCGAGCCCAGCGCTCATCCTGAGCTTGCCAGCGCCCGCGTGTGTGGGCGGTCGAAGCCTCATCCTGAGCCATGTCGAAGGATGAAGGCGCCAAATACACACCGACGCGCAGCGCCGCCTGGTCGAACGAAACAGCCATGAGCCGTTTTTTAGCAACGGTTTGCAGTCTTCACGGGCGGCTGCGGGCCGCAAAGCGGAGAGTGGCTGATCGGCTTAAAACGCCCTGAGACGGACGCTGACATCTAAACCTAAAGATCGGATAGTCGGAGCCAATGCAAAACCTTATTGGTTGGGATTCGATGCGATTTCACTTGCTAAAAAATCAAACACCCTTCGAATGCTCTTGCTGTCTTTGAGCTGTGGGTGCGACGTCAGCCAGATGGGAAGTGAAATAGTCGGCAGGTTCTCTCCCACGCGTTCAACAGAAGGTTCGCGGGCCCCAAAGTCAATATGAGTAAACCCAATGCCATAGCCAGCGAGA
The DNA here is from genome assembly GCA_039026135.1 of Pseudomonadota bacterium. Taxonomy (GTDB): domain Bacteria; phylum Pseudomonadota; class Alphaproteobacteria; order Caulobacterales; family Hyphomonadaceae; genus Henriciella. The sequence continues at coordinate 15,509 of JBCCMX010000029.1, forward strand.
ACCATTTGCCACGCAACGTTGGGATCGTCGCACCTGAGTTTGAAAAACGATGAGTTCGTTTCCAACCCCAATTCACTCAAGACCTGTCGAGAATAATCGCGTTTCAAAGTACCGATCACCACGTGGTCTTTGAGTTCGCTTAAGTCTATCGGAGTTCCAAAACGCTCCAGATATTCTGTGGATGCGAACGCTCCCATCTCAATCTGGCCAACCTTTCGAGCTATTAGGTCAGGTTGAGTTGGTTGAAACATTCGCACGGCAATATCTGCCTCGCGGAGCAGGAGATTTCCAGATTCATCACTCGCAATAAGTTCGATTTCCAAATCGGGTTCCTGGTCGCGCAATTTGGTCAGGATTGAGGGTAGAAATTGTGATGAGAACGCCATGCTCGCGGTAATGCAGACCGAACCCGAAATCCGATCGGATCGCCCACTCGCAGCAAGCTTAAAGTTATTTGCCGCTTGGGACATTGCATCGGCATGGGAGAGCAAATCCAATCCGGCCTCGGTCAATTCCAGCCCTGATGATGTTCGATCAAACAGTCTTAAATCCAGCTCTGACTCTAAGCTCCTTAAATGTCGACCAAGCGTTGGCTGACTGCTTCCCAACGCCACCGCTGCAGCCGATAGCGATTTGTGCCGTGCGATAGCGAGGAAGGACTGAATGTGAGGCCAGTGAACATTTTTCCATTCAAAAATGTTTCATGGGTGTTCGTAATTGTCGAGTGCGCAATCAATTTTGAATGAGTAATTTTCTGAGATGTGATCTGTCAGGGAGCAAGACATGTCGTATCGTCGCGTCCGCATATCCAAGTTTGGTGGCCCGGAAGTCTTGGAAGTCGTGGAAGAACCTGAACCGCCGAAGCCAGGTCCGGGCGAAGTCCGTATTCGCGTGCTGGCCGCCGGGGCTTCATTCACAGATACGCTTATTAGAGCTGGCAAATATCCTGATCTTACAGAGAAGCCACCGCTGACGCCCGGGTATGACTTAGTCGGGGTCGTCGACTTGATTGGCGACCGTGTCGATCATCTTTCTGTCGGAGACAAGGTCGCTGATTTAACCATAACTGGAGCTTACTCGGAATATGTCTGTCTCCCTGCGAACGGACTTGTCGCTATACCGCCTCAAGTTGATCCGGCCGAGGCGGTAAGTCTAATCCTTTCGGGCATGACAGCCTATCAGATGCTTAAGCGAAAAGCTCACTTGAAAACCGGGGACAAGATTCTAATTCACGGTGCCGGCGGTGCGGTTGGTGTGCCCTTGATGCAGATTGGTCAGCTGATGGGATTAGAGATGTTTGCTACGGCCTCTCCATCCAAACATGCACTCATAGAAAAGTATGGCGCAACGCCGATTGATCATCGCTCCGAAGATTTTGTTCAAAGAGTTAGGAACCTCACTCGTGACGGTGTGGACGCTGTCTTCGATGGGATCGATATTGCCAACTTTAATCGCTCCTTCCGCACACTTCGAAAAGGCGGCAAGCTGGTTATCTACGGCGCCGTATCTATGGATATGAATTCTTGGTCGGCTCGATTTGGGGCGTTGGCTGGATTGATCCAACTCTTCGGGAAGAGCTGGTTATCGCCAACAAGATCGATTGATGGATACTCCATTGCATCACGCCGCAAAAAGAACCCCGAAGATTTCAAAAAGGACTTGGCCGCCCTTTTTGAGCTCCTAGCAGATGAGAAGCTCAAACCCGAAGTGGATCGAGTCATGGAGTTGGAAGATGTAATAGAGGCGCACGAGCTTATAGAACGCGCCGAAGTTCGTGGAAGAATCGTTTTGAAGGTCGCCGATTTCTAGTTTCCACTTCTTTTCGATTTCAACGATTTGAGCGTCCTTAATTCACCCCATCCAAGCCGCTCATCTATTGTTCCTATAAGGGTTTAACGGATATCCCCGCCTCCTAAGGCGCTTCCGTCATCGCCACCATTTCGCGCGCGGTGGTTTGCACCAATGCGCGGGCCGCATCGGGCAGCGGAATAAGACCCTTTTCGACAAGATAGCCATCCGGGCCCCAGGCATCTTCCTGGGTGAACTCAATCACAAACTCTTTTAGCCCAGGCACCAGCGGCACATTCTGTTTCTTGATGTAGAAATACATGGAGCGCGACACGCCGTAATTGCCGACCGCAATCTCTTCAAACACCGGCTGGACGCCATCGACACGCGCGCCTTTGATCCGGTCGAGATTCTGTTCCAGAAAAGAGTATCCCATCACCCCGATACTGTCGTCATTCTTCAACAAGGTCTGAACAATCCCGCTATCATTCTCGCCGCTATCAATCCAGGCGCCATCGGTGCGAACATGATGGGCGATACGTTCGAAAGCATCGCCGTCTGTCTTTTTCAGTTCGGCGAGCTCCGGCAAGGCCGCCGCCCCGCCCTCCATCGCGATTTCGACAAAGGCATCGCGCGTGCCAGAGGTTGGCGGCGGACCAGAGACAAGAATCTGCATATCGGGCAGATCGTCTGACACATCGCTCCATCTTTTGTTCGGATTGGCCATGAAGCCGCCTTTGCCATCCGGCAGTTCCGCGGCGAGCGCGCGGAATATCTCTTCCTTGGTCAGATCAAGGTCCGGCGCGCTGCGGGCATTGGCGAGAACAATCCCGTCATAGCCAATCTTCACCTCGACCAGTTCGGTGACGCCCGCGCGCTCACATAGCTCTTTTTCACTCTGCTTGATCCCCCGAGAGGCGTTTGCAATCGACGGCTCAGACCATCCGATGGACTGGCAAAAGGCCTTGAACCCTCCGCCTGTGCCGGTGCTTTCGACAATCGGGGTCGGGAACACGGTCGCCGCGCCAAACTGCTCGGCCACCGTGGTGGAGAATGGCGCAACAGTCGACGACCCGACAATCTTGATTTTCAGATCATTATTGCCTGCAAAAACAGGGGGTTGATCCAGTTGCTCGGGGATAGATGACAGATCGATTTTCTGGCCGCATGCCGCCACAAAGCCAATCAAAAAGAGCCACCCGATCACTTGGCGCATCTGCATCATCCCTTCAAGCCGAGCCTATAACCTACCCCGCCTGTGTGACAATGCCATGCCAATGGGTGTCATCATGACGGAAAACCGGCCACGTCAACCTGGCGAAAGCCAAATCGCTTGGACACCTCCACCAGCCTTGGATGGTCTGCCGGATCACCTGTCAGAAACAGCCGGCCGCCCGCCCCGGCCCCATCGCGCCCCTGCGGCATCACACGCAGTGTTTGGCGCGCAATGGCCTCACCGCTATCGATAAATGTTACCGGATGCGGGACAGTCGCTGCCAGTTCGCCGCGGATCAGCGGGAAATGCGTGCATGCCAGCACCACCGTGTCGATCGCCGCCCCGCCCTCGGCCTCAAACAGGGGCGCCTGCGCCGCGCGAAAGGTTTCCAGCGCGACCGCCTCGCCGGCTGCCTGCGCTTCGGCGAGATGGACGAGCTCGACCGACCCATGCATGATTACAGCCGTGCCGCGCGCAAACGTTTCGATCAGTTTTGCCGTATAGGCGCGCCGAACGGTGCCCGGCGTGGCGAGCAAACCAATGGTCGCGGTCTGACTGCGCTCTGCGGCTGGCTTGATCGCCGGAACAGTTCCGACCACCGGGATGTCCAGAACCGCGCGCAC
>JBCCMX010000030.1:0-18165 GCA_039026135.1 Pseudomonadota bacterium
CATTGAGGTGCGCGACGTCGAAGCTGCGGTTTCGTCCACGCGCCGGCTGCTTGGCCTGGCGCGAAAGACCGGGAAGCGCATCCATGTCCTTCATATCTCGACCGCCGAAGAGATGGAGCTTTTGCGCGAGGCGAAGGATGTCGCCAGCGTCGAGGTTCTGCCCAATCACCTGACCCTCGCCGCACCCGACTGCTATGACCGTCTCAAAGGTTTCGCCCAGCAAAACCCGCCGATCCGCGAAGCCCGTCATCGCGATGCTTTGTGGCGCGCACTGAATGCCGGCATCGTTGATGTCGTGGCAACCGATCATGCGCCGCATACGATCGAGGAGAAGCAAAAGCCCTATCCCGCTTCGCCATCCGGTATGCCGGGCGTGCAAACACTTGTCCCCGTCATGCTGACCCATGTCGCCAATGGCAAACTGACACTCGAGCGGTTTGTCGAACTGACCAGCGCCGGGCCACAGCGCGTCTTTGGTATCGCCGGTAAGGGTCGGATCGCCGAGGGCTATGATGCAGATTTCACAATTGTTGACCTCAAACGCCGCGAGACCATTACAAATGACTGGTCGAAATCCAAAAGCGGCTGGACGCCGTTTGATGGTTTTGAGGCCCAAGGCTGGCCAATCGCCACAATTATCCGCGGCGGGTTCGTTATGCGCGATGGTGAGATTACGCGGCGCGGCGGCGGGCAGCCTGTGAAGTTCGTGGAGACGCTAGAGCCATTGCCCGCGTGACACCAATTTAACAAATTTATGACAGTGTTAACTTGCGCTCGGCCCCGTGTGCGGCGATAAAAAGTCCGGGCTTGCTGACATAGCGGCTCTGTACCGATATGATCGGTATGTCTACGGACAGATACAGGACGATCCACCGTTGGCCGATCGTCCTGTATTCGCATTTGCCCTATGCTTTCTCCATCGCGTTGATAGTGTGTGGAAAAATAGGGAGTTATCATATGGCTGATGACCAGAAGGCATCCATGACCGGCGCGCAGGCAATCGTCTCGACGCTCGCAGATAATGGCGTCACGGCGTGTTTTGCCAATCCCGGCACATCGGAAATGCACCTGGTTACCGCACTGGATAATGAGCCGCGCATTCGCTCCGTGCTGTGCCTTTTTGAGGGCGTCGCCACTGGCGCTGCGGACGGATTTGCCCGCGCGTCCGGAATACCGGCCATGACGCTGCTCCATCTTGGCCCCGGTTATCTCAATGCGGGCGCCAATATCCACAATGCCAAGCGCGCGCGGTCACCCATGATCAATGTGATTGGCGATCATGCCGTTCACCATCGCGGCTACGATGCGCCTCTCACATCTGACATTAAAGGTCTCGCTGGCCCCAACTCCAACTGGCTGAAATCAGCCGATACGCCGCAAGAGACCGGCGCTCTGGCCAGCGAAGCCTTTATGGCAAGCCTGTCGGACGATCCAGGGCCCGTCTCACTCTTGCTGCCGGCGGACGCGGCCTGGACTGAGGGCGCAGAAAAGGGGCCGGTCGTCTCGCCGCCCTCGCGGCCCAAAGTGCCTGATGCAGAGATTGCAAAAACCGCTAAAGCCCTGGAATCGGCTGACGCGCCTGTGCTTTTGATCAATGGATCGGGCGTTGGCGAGGCCGGCCTGCAGGCCGCTGCACGCCTGGAGGGCGCCGGGATCAAGGTCTTCTCAGATACATTCCTGCACAGACAGAGGCGCGGGGCTGGTCTGTTCGCCCCGCAGCGCCTGCAATATTTTGCCGAGGGCGCGATTGAAGAACTGCAAGCCTTCGATTTGCTCGTCACGGCTGGAACGCTCTCGCCGGTGGCCTTCTTTGCCTATCCTAATACGCCAAGTGACCTTGTCCCGGACGGTGTCAAAACACTCTCACTAGGGGGCCGTGAGACCGATAGCGCCGACACGTTGGCGCGTCTTGCGCAGGCGCTCGGAACGAACGCGGCAGCAGGCGCACCTGAATACGTCATGCCGGACATGCCAACCGGAGACCTGTCAGGGTTCACAATCGGTCAGAGCCTGACACGGCACATGCCCGAGAATGCGCTTGTCTCAGAAGACGGATCGATCAACGGGACCATGTCTTATATGACAACGGGCGCGGCCCGACCACATGACTGGATGATGCTGACAGGCGGCTCGATTGGACAAGGTTTGCCGCTTGCGCTGGGCGCGGCCATCGCGGCGCCAGACCGCAAAGTGATCGCCCTCACCGGCGACGGCGCTGGCATGTATACACCGCAAGCGCTGTGGAGCATGGCCCGCGAGCAGGTGGACGTGACCTGCGTGGTGTTTATCAATAACTCATACGGCATCTTGAATATCGAACTGGCAAGGACCGGTGCTGGCAATCCCGGCCCGACAGCCAAGAATATGCTGTCCATGGGCGATCCGGCGATCGACTGGGTGCAGCTGTCCCAGTCGATGGGCGTTCCAGCCGTTTCGGTTGAAACAACTGAGGCCTTTGACAAAGCGCTTGAGGAGACACTCGCGATCAAAGGGCCACGTCTGATCGCTGCACACGTCACAAGTTAACGCCGAGCGGCCGCCCGTTAACACACTGCGGTTTCAGGCACTTAGCCGTTAACCTTAACGCAAAGCCTCTAAGGCAATCTCACACCCGTCGCCGAGGTGTTGGCGGCGTGATGGTGGGTGTCTCGTACAGCTGAAAAATCAGCGCCGAGGGACCTCTCAAATGGAGAGGATAAGATGGCTTATTCAGATATTGCGGCAGACGTCGCACCAGAAACAGGCCTGGATGCGCTAACAGCGACAGGCGAGGAACTGTACCGCATTGGGCTGGCCTATTCAGAAGGCGTTGACTGTGAGCAAGATCACATCGCGGCGCATAAATGGTTTAACCTGGCTGTGGTCAAAGGGTTTGAAGAGGCGAAAGTCTGCCGCCAGGAAATGGCTGACATTCTTGAAAAGGAAGACATCAAGTCTGCACTTCAGGCCGCACGCGCCTGGCTTCAACAGGCCAACTAAACACCTCGCGGTGGATCAGCTCTCATTGTAGCGATAGCCGACGCCATATAGCGTCTCAATCGCATCGAACTGATCATCGCCCTCGCGGAACTTCTTGCGCAGCCGCTTGATGTGGCTGTCAATCGTCCGATCGTCGACATAGATCTGATCGTCATATGCGGCATCCATCAGATTATCGCGCGATTTGACATAACCCGGACGCTGAGCCAGCGCCTGCAAGATCAAGAACTCTGTCACCGTCAAGCGAACTGGGTGGCCATCCCAAGAACAGGCGTGCCGATTTGGATCGAGGGTCAGGCGCCCGCGGACAATTGGCTTGCTATCGCCCTCTTCCGGCGGCGCATCACCGGCGCGCGCGCGGCGCAGAACCGCCTTCACACGCTCCGACAAGAGCCGGTTCGAACAGGGTTTGCGAACAAAATCATCCGCGCCGATATTGAAACCGATCACCTCATCAATCTCTTCATCCTTAGAGGTGAGAAAAATAACTGGCAATTCAGTGGTTTGGCGCAGGCGCTTGAGCAGCTCCATCCCGTCCATCTTGGGCATTTTCACGTCGAGAATGGCAAGATCAGGTGGGCTATCAGTCAAGCCCGCCAGCGCTGAAAGCCCGTCATGATAGGTGCGCACCGTATAGCCTTCAGCCTCGAAAAAAATCTTCAGGGATGCAATGATGTTCTCATCATCATCAACCAGTGCCAAAGTCGCCATAGGGCCATCTCCTCGTCAAAACCACCTGAAACTGCTCGGGCGATTTTTCTGCGGCATGTTGAACCACGGTTCGCCTGCCGCTAAAAGCCCTGACATTCAGAAACTGAAGTATCACAAGGCTTTGCGGCGCCGATAGGTGAGGATTTAGGCTATTTCAGGACCAGCGACATTAACCCTGCCACGGTCGAAATGTCTGCTGGCTGGATGCCGGAGGCGACTATTCGTCATCCTCCAGCATATCCCACCACAGGGCTTTCTTGCTGACGCGAACTGCTTCGACCACAATGATGATCGATGCACCCGCCAATACCCACCATGCCGTGCGCGCCTGACCGGCCCACTCTACCATATACTCTAACATCACCACGCCTCGGTTTATCGTCTTTAATGCCCCCATTTATGCGCCCCAGCGGGTTAACGAGGCCTGAGTCAAACACGGCTCAATCAGGGCAATTGGTAAGCAAATGCGCCGCATTTCTTTACCCCGCCTTTCAATCGCGTAAACAGGGGCGATGAGCATGCACCAACCGGCCCGAAAACCTGCTGTGAAACGTCGATCGCAGGCCCGCGTCTGGCAGCGTATGCTGTCTGGTCGGCGCCTCGATTTGCTGGACCCCTCACCCATGGACATAGAAGTTGAGGATATTGCCCACGGCCTGGCACGTGTGGCGCGCTGGAACGGACAGACCCGCGGACAGAACGCGTTCTCTGTCGCTCAACATTCTGTAATCGTCGAAGCCATTTGCTTCGAGCTTGAGCCGCGGCTTGATCCGAAAAGTCGTCTGCTCGCACTTTTGCATGACAGCGCCGAATACGTGATCGGCGATATGATTTCGCCGTTCAAAACCGTTCTTGGCGACGCCTACAAAGATGTCGATGCGCGCCTAACGGCGGCCATTCACATGCGCTTCGGCCTGCCCGCAAATGTGCCGCCCAGTCTGAAGCGAACCATAAAACGCGCGGACCATATCTGCGCCTGGTTTGAGGCGACACAGCTTGCCGGGTTTTCGCAGGAGGAATCAGATCGGTTTTTCGGCCATCCGCCGCCCGGCTTTGACCTTAAGCTGACCCCCCAGCCGCCCGAGGCCGCGCAGGCTGATTTCATCGCACGTCACGCCGCTTTGCTGTCACAGATCGAGGCGCCGGCATGAACTTGCTGATCGGCCTGTCTGTCGTAATTGTGGCCACAGATGGCCAGACGCCGCGCGTGCTGACCATCAAAAGATCGGGGAACAAAATCGCCCTGCCCTTTGGGTCATTTGATCCTGTGCACCATCGCACCTTTGAGCTTGCCCTTCGCGGCTGGGTGAAGGAGCAAACAGGGTTTCAGCTGGGATATGTCGAGCAGCTTTACACGTTCGGCGATCAGGACCGGGCGACACCGGAGGCGACCTTAACAGGCGCGCCGGATGGCGCGCGCATGGTCTCGGTCGGTTATCTGGCGCTAACCCCCGAGGCTGAGCGCCTGCCCGATGCGTTTGAAGCGCGTTGGCGCGGATGGTACCGCCACTTTCCATGGGAAGATCACCGCCAGGGCCGACCCGCTGTGATCGAGGAAACGATTGCGCCCCTGCTTCAAACCTGGTCAGCAGGAAATGATGAGCGATACATGCGCGCGGCGGCGGCATTTGGCTTGAAAGGTCATGACTGGATCGATGACCGGGTGCTTGAACGCTATGAGTTGCTCTATGAGGCCGGGCTCGTCGAAGAGTGTGCAGCTGATCGCAGCCTGCCACCGCTCGATGTCAAGCTCGGCGATCCGATGGCGTCCGACCATCGGCGTATTCTGGCCACAGCCATGGCGCGGCTGCGTGCCAAAGTCCGTTACCGCCCTGTCGCTTTCGAACTTATGCCAGGCGAGTTCACACTGTCCGATCTCCAGCGCACGGTGGAAGGCGTTCTGGGGCAGAACCTGCATAAACAGAATTTCAGGCGCGCCCTCGAACGCACCGGGCTTGTCGACGCGACAGGACAGATGGAAAGCGGGACCGGCGGCCGGCCGGCGGCCCTCTACCGTTTTGGCCGGGACAAAGTCGTTCGCGGGTCAGCCACGGGGCTGAGCGCGCCCATTGTGCGAAACGACCCTTAAGGACGCATCAAGGACAGAAAGAACGGGAACGTAAAGCCCGCTGCGAGACCGCCAAGATGCGCGGCCCAGGCAATTGGCAATTGAATAGCGCCGGCCGTTGCTGCCAACGCAAAATTGATCAGGATCCATGGAATGGACATGCGCACTGCGCCTTCAAAGCCACCGCGCAACCACCCAAGTGCCGGCAAAAGACCTGAAATCGCCGACGAGGCGCCAATCGCGACGCCGGCATCCTGACCGCCAAACTGCCACATCTGTGCAAGCCCGCCGCCAACCGCGCACACACCAAAGAAAAGCAGAAAAACAACGCTGCCCGACATGCTCGACCCGAAAGGTTTGGCGACGGCCGGCCCGAGCGACAGCAAAGCCCCCATATTCATGGCCAGATGTAAAATCCCGCCATGAAGGAAGATGTGAAGAACCAGTGGCGCCCATTCTCCGTAAGGCCGTTGCAGACCGGCATATTCGTAGCCGCCAATCAGCGCGCCGGCTTCAAACATCCAGTTGACCAGATCGGGCGGACCAAAAAACTGAACCATGGTCACACCGACAATCGACAATGTCAGGATCAAAACCACTTGCGGCATATTGCGGAAAATGGGTGCGCGTCCTGGCTGATCAGGGTCAAATGTCTGCATGCGCGCTATATGTGGTCCATCGCGGCAAGATAAAAGGCCTTCACAAGCGCTTTGATCCATCCGACATTAGACCCATTATGAACGCAGCGACTCATTCACACGCCAACACGCCCTGCAGCCCGACAGATGTATCTGCATTCCTGTCCGAAGCTGAGCGGATCGTTAGCCAGCAAGGACAGCGCTTCACGCCGATTCGCCGCAAAGTGCTGCAGCTGCTTCTGGAAAGCCCGGCCCCGGCGAAAGCCTATGACCTTCTGGCCAATCTGGACGGCGAAGGGGCGGCCAAGCCGCCTACAATATATCGCGCACTTGATTTTCTTCAGGAAACGGGACTTGCACACAAGATTGAGAGCCTGAATGCCTATGTCGCCTGCGGGCACGCCAGTCACAGTCATTCGGCGGTTTTTCTGATTTGCGACAAATGTCATGGCGCAGAGGAGCTGCACGCGGTCGAGACAAGCAACGCCTTGTCAAACGAGACGCGCGCGGCCGGCTTTTCGGTTCGCCGGGCTGTCATCGAAGCGCGCGGTATTTGCCGGGCCTGCGAAGCATGATCCCGCTCTGGAAGGGCAGCGCCAATACATGGGACTGTGACGAGCTTGGTCACATGAATGTGCGCGTCTATGTTGAGAAATCGCTGGAAGGGATTGGCGCGTTTTCAGCCGCGATCAACATGCCGCACGCCTTTCAAGCCAATGCGCCGTCTACGCTGCTTGTCGCCGAGCAGCATATCCGGTTCATTCGCGAAGTCTTCGCGGCCAAACCGGTTTCAATGGTCGGCTGCATCCTCGAGCATGATGAAACAAGCGTGCTGCTTTACCAGGAGATGCGCCAGGGTGATGGCAGCCCGGCCGCCGCCTTTCGTACCCGCCTGATCCATGCCGAGACAAAGTCGGGGCGCCCCTTTCCGTGGAGCCAGCGATCACTGACCGCTTTGGACGCGCTGAAAGGCACACCGCCCGAGGAAACCAGGCCACGTGGCCTGTCACCAGACACACAGCCTCTGCCAGATGCAGAAGTGAACCTGGAGAAAGTACAGAAAGTCGGCGCCATGGAAATTGGCCGCGGGCTTGTGCCGCCGACACATTGTGACCTGAACGGACGCATGTTGCCGTCCTGGACCATTGGCCGGATCTCAGACTCTGTGCCCAATCTGCTATATGGATGGCGCTCAAAAGTGGCCGACGCCAATAATCAGTCGCGCATCGGCGGCGCTGTGCTTGAATATCGAACGATCTATCGCAGCTGGCCACGCGCCGGGGACCGGTTTGTTATTCATACCGGCCTGAATGAAATCGCCGAAAAGACCCACCAACTCGTTCACTGGACGCTGAATGCCGATACCGGAACACCATTTGCCACGAGCGCTGCATTGGCGGTGTCGCTGGATCTGGATGCCAGGAAAATTATCCCGACACCGGCTGATTTGATGGATGAGCTCAAAGCGATCGCACCGATCGGGATGACAATATAAACTGGACCTAACGCAGGCTGCGCTTGACCGCGCCATCCTCGCCTTCGGAAAAGCCCTCGATCAGGCGGGCAATATATTCCGACAGCTGATCGCGAACATCATAAGGCGCTTCCATTGGCAGGAAGTGCGTTGTATTTGTTCGCTCTTTCAAAATAAGGTGACTGCACTTTCGGGCCAAACGATCGGCGACTTTGTCCGTCAGAACGGACTCGCGCTCGGGCCGCAGCACCGTGATCGGAATCTTGTGCTTGCGCACTTTGCCAAGCGCGCCCCATGGACGGTTTCGTTGCGCAGCAAAGGTCGCAGCTTCCCATTTGGGCGCGCACAATAAGCGCCACGACTGGTCTTCACTATCAGGATCGTTCCCATCCACCCGGTCAAAACCGTCGAGGATATAATCTTCTAGGAACGGGTCGCGCCATGTCTTGAAGGCGGTGCGCTTTTCGTAGGATTCATGAATCTCTTGCTGGGAGTTAAACTCCGCCCGCCGCTTTCGCGCCTGGCGAACCATGGAATTGTTCCTTGCCTTAAGAAACGGAAACAAATGCAAACCACGGTACACGCTGGCCGGCAGGATGACCGGATCAACGAGCACCAGCCCGGCCACTTTATCAGGGCGTTTGCCCGCGACCAGCAAGGACACCGTTGCACCCATGGAATGGCCACCGAGGACGACCGGCCTTGTCGGCGACTCGCGATCCAGAAACTTGATTACATCATCGCGATAAGTCTTCCAGGAGTTCAGCCGTCCCGGTTTGGCCGGCAAGGTCGTTCGGCCATGGCCCCGCAGATCAATCGCCTGAACCTTCGTCCGCAAACCGAGCGGCGCCAGAATTGACTGGTAGGTCATTGCATTGAAACCCGTTGCATGCAGCCACAGAGCTGCCAGCCGCCCGGCCGGATTGCCGAACTCGAGCGCGGCTATGTCGCCGTCAGTAGCTTCAAATGTGAAACGACGCATCTATCAGATCGAACCAAACACTTTACGCAACAGATCCGTGGTTCTCGCGACCGGATTCTCACGGATCTTCTTCTCCTCCACTGCCAGATAATTGAACAGCCCATCAAGACCGAGTTGCACGGCGTGGTCGGTTAAATCCGATTTGTAATCATCAGCGGCAAGGGCCAGTAGCGGGGTTTGGGACACAACCGAGTCAAGCGCGCGATAGGCGCCCGACCCGTTCAGCCCGTCCTCGACATAGGGTTTAAACAGGCCGCGTAAACTGGTCTCGGTGCGCCCTCGCAAAAAGTCGGTCGCGGCCGTATCGCCGCCCTGCAGCAAGCCAACGGCATCATTGATCGTAATCGATTTGACCGCATCAATAACAATTGTCTTGCCGGCCGGAACGGGGGGGCCGGCCGCCCGGTTCATGCGCAGCTGCAGGTCATCAAGTGGGCCTGACAATCCGACCTGGGCAAGCTGGCCCTGCACATCTCCCAAACGGCCAGGCAGCGGAATCTGAATTTGGGGATCGCCCCAGAACCCGTCTGTCACGCCAATCTGAGCCGCGACCCGATTGGTTCCGATCTCGAGCGCCTGGCGCAACGCCGCGTCGATCTCAAGGGTCGTCAGACCGTCCTGTCCGCCTGTCGAGGTCCCGATCGGTTGTTCAAGTATTTCGCCCAGCACGGCGCCGAAATCGCCGGTATCGACTGCCTCACACCCCGTCACGGCAAATGAAAGGGCCAGGCTACTCGCGATGAGTGCTCTCATAGTGATCTCTTTCTCCCCTGGTGGCGACTATCAAACCTGATTTTAACTCAAACGCAAAGCGAAAAGACTTGCCCAACGTCATGCTGGGCTTTCGCGCCGCAATAGCTTACCATGCGCGCCAACACAGGAGTTTCTAGATGCTCAAGCAAACCCACCAATGCTTCAATGTCTCGATTGAAGACAAAATTGCCCACATCGAACTGTCTCGCGGCGATGCATTCAACTCAATGACACGCGATTTCTGGAATGAGTTGCCGGTTATCGTGCGCGAGATCGATCGGGATGCGCTGGCCCGGGTGATCGTTATCACCTCGACCGGCAAACATTTCTCCTCAGGCATGGATCTGTCCGTTTTCTCGGCAAATGACTCGCTGACCGATGACACGCTCGACCACTATGTATCTGCAGAGCGGTTCCGGTCAAACATTCGTCAAATTCAGAACGCGTTCAACGCACTTGAGGACGCACGCGTTCCGGTTCTGATCGCCTGTCAGGGCGGCGTTATCGGCGGGGCCATCGACATGATTTGTGCCGGCGACATTCGCTGGTGCACGAAGGATGCATTCTTCTGCATTCAAGAAACCAATATCGCGATGACGGCGGATGTCGGGACATTCCCGCGGCTGCAGCGCTATGTGCCGGAAGGTTGGGTCAAGCAGATGGCCTATACAGGCGAGCGTGTCAAAGCCGACAAGGCCAGGGAAATCGGCTTGGTGAATGATGTATTCGATACCCAGGAAGACATGGTGGCCCATGTGATGGGCGTGGCTAAAGAGATTGCGAGCAAGGACCCGCTAGCGATCACTGGTTGCAAAACGCTGATCAATTATGGCCGTCATCACTCGACAGCAGACACGCTCGATTATGTCGGTGTGTGGAATGCCGGCATGCTGCCCCACAGCCATATGGCAGAGGCTTTTGCGGCGAAGGCTGAAAAGCGCCCGGCTGTCTACCCAGACCTTGGAAAGCTGAAAGACACCGCTTTCTAGGCCAAGACGCGGCCCTAAAGGAAAAGACCTGCCGCGTGATCGGCAGGTCTTTATTTCAAGCACTTGGGCGCGAGCTAGGCGGCCGCGGCGGCCTTGCCTTGCGCTGGCAGCATATCAGCGACAACCAGATCACCGACATGACCGAAAGCGTCCATGCCATATGTGACCTGCATGTAATTGCTGATCGATGGCAGGAGTTTGCCAATCTCAGCATGCCCCAGGCCGGACTTGTGAAGCGCGGTAAACATGCCCTCGCCGACATGGCGCCGACCGCCCGGTGTCTGTTCGATCAAGCGCGCAATTGTGCCCGTGGCGGCCCCGGTTTCGGCGCCCGTCGCGGCAGACAATGTCCGCGCCCCAGGCATCTTGCGGAAAATCGCTTCGGCGAGCGGTGACCCTTGGCGTTCAGCGGTGTTTAGGACGATGCCAAGTGCCGCGCGCGTTTTCACTTGCGTGAGGCCCGTTGCTTCAGAAGCGGATTTGATCATGTTTTTCAGCATCGCGGCGTCCTTTTCGTCAGTTGAGCTGAAAGCCTACGTGCTCGATCTTTCGGACTGGTTACCAAAAGTCGCTGATTCGTTAGGAAATAGCTGCAGAACCGTTAAAACGCGTTAGGACCGCGTAAACAAAGCGTTGATGCCGGTCGCTTGCCGAGACTACATGCGTTCCGGCGCTGTAATGCCCAGAATGTTGAGGCCGACCGTGAGCTGTGCCAAGACCGCCTCGCACAATCCGAGCCGCGACGCGCGAACAACCGCGTCCGGTTCCTTCGCAATCGGATGCGCGCCATAAAAAGCGCTGAACGTCTGCGCCAGTGTGTAGACATGTTCGCATAAGTAATGCGGCATCCGCCTGTCGCGAGCGAGTGAGAGCGCAAGGTGAAATCCATCAAGCGTGAGAACAAGGCGCCGCTCGGCCGGGCTGTCCACCTGAATGTCGCCGCTCTCAAAACCGGCTTCGCCCGCGCGCCGCAACAGCGATTTCAGCCGCACAACCGCATAGAGCAGGTAAGGCCCCGTCTTGCCCTCAAAACTGGTAAACCGGTCAAGATCGAACACATAATTGGTGGTGCGCTGGTTTTGCAGATCAGCAAAACGCAGCGCGGCGCGGGCAACAAGCTGGTTGATTTGTGCGCGTTCGTCCGCGCTCAAATCCTCAGCCATTCCGGCCGCCTCGCTTTTACGTGCCGCTTCCTCAAGCGCCATTCTGTTGAGATCGGCCAGGCGCAGTGTCCCGCCTTCGCGCGTCTTGAAGGGTTTGCCATCGGTCCCGTTCACCGTGCCGAATCCGATATGCTCAAGCCTGTCTTCGGACATGAGCCCGATCTTGTCGGCAGCGCGGTAAACCTGTGAGAAGTGCAAGGCCTGTCTCTGGTCAACGACATATAGAATGCGTTCAGGCCCAATGGTGTTGACCCGGTCAAGAATGGTGGCGAGATCTGTCGCGTGATAGCCGGTTGCACCGCGCGAGTTAACCAACATAAGCGGCGGCATATCGCTCTTGTCGCTATCGCGGGCCACATCAATGATCCAGGCGCCGTCATCGAGCCGTGCGAGTTCTCGCGCTTTCAGGTCAGCCACCATCGGCG
This sequence comes from Pseudomonadota bacterium, assembly GCA_039026135.1. Classification (GTDB taxonomy): domain Bacteria; phylum Pseudomonadota; class Alphaproteobacteria; order Caulobacterales; family Hyphomonadaceae; genus Henriciella. The sequence continues at coordinate 12,183 of JBCCMX010000030.1, forward strand.
CGATGAGGGGGTCGACATCGCTCTCGCCTTTCCACAGGTCGAACGAGACATCGAGAAACGCATAGTCTTTTTTCAGTGCGGCAACCGACACATCAATGAAATGGCGCAGGAGCGCGCGGTAACCGGGCTGGCCAGCCTGCATCTCTGCAACGGCCGCGCGCGCCGCCTCGGCAAAAGCCTCGTCGTTTTTGGACCGCGCTGAAGCGGCCGGATAGAGCCGCGAGAGGTCATCCATGTCGACCGGCGGCGTCTGCGGGAAAGGGCCTTGATTGTTCAGGTCAAAGTAAGGCAGATCGGGCTGCTCTTCGGCCACAGCGACAATCAGCAATCCCATTTGCAGGCCCCAGTCGCCCAAATGCACATCCCCGGTCACCTCGTCGCCCATAAAACGCATCAGCCGGACCAGCGTGTCACCAATCACTGCCGATCGCAGATGGCCCACATGCATCGGTTTGGCGACATTCGGTCCGCCAAAGTCAATCACCAGCTTCTCAGTATGACTGGCGCCAACGCCCCCCGCTTTTGGGTCGGTTCGGATATGTTCGCCTGTTTGAGACAGAGCACCGCTCGTCACCACGATGTTCAAAAAACCCGGACCGGCAATATCGACGCGTTCAATCGCATCATATGCGGCAAGCGCAGGGGCGATTTTGGCCGCCAGCTCTCGCGGGTTCAGGCCCGCCTGCTTTGCCGCGCCCATACATCCATTGCACTGAAAATCTGCAAGTTCGGGACGATCAGACTGTTTCACCGCGCCCCAGCGCGCGTCCAGCCCTTCGGCTTCAAACGCGGCAATGCATGCGCCCTGCAGCGCGGCTGCAAGTGTCGTCATATCTTGTTTCATCCGTGCCCCTACTGCCCCGCAGACAGGCGGAACCGATGACCCTCTTTGTTGAATGTCAGCTGGCTTTCCGTCAGCTCAAAACCCACGATGATTTCGAAGTTGGCCGCAGAGATGGAATCGTCGACGCGCGGAATAACGATGCGTTGAAGCACATCAGACGCGCCCGTCACATTCTGTTCGGAAAAATCAGCCCTGATATCAAACCACTCTTTGTGCAGCACTTTGCCGTCGCGGCGCGTCACTGCGACCCAATAGGCAAAATCGTGGCGGTTGTCGGTGCCGCTTGGACCCCGCCCGAAGGCAAAATCGACTTCCAGCTCGGCGCGAACCGGATCGTCTTCAACATAGCGGCACACAGAGCGTACATCGACGATCTCGCCAGTATACTGGATATTCCCGTAAACCTGTTCAGCCTCGCCAAAATCGACAATGCGCGCCGCATTATAGAGCGACCCGACCGGCGGACATGGCCCGGCATTCGGGCGGGAATCAAGCGAGTCGGTAAATGTGCCACACGCCGCCAAAGAAACGGCCAGAAGTGCGGTTATCAAAATTCGCATTGGTACACCTTGTCACGCTTGGCCCCACCGATGAGGCTATCCATCTGTTGCGCAGAGTGTTACCGGGCGAGGCAGGTGCACGCAACGCCCGATCTGCGGCTGCCGGCATGGAGATGTGTTCAAGATGAGCCAACACCTCACGATTTTGCTCTCCGCGCCGCGCGGGTTTTGCGCCGGTGTCGACCGCGCCATTCAGATTGTCGAGGAGGCTCTGACAAAATGGGGCCGGCCGGTCTATGTCAGGCACGAGATCGTGCACAATCAGCATGTCGTTTCGCGGCTTGAAGACCTGGGCGCCGTTTTTGTAGAAGAGCTGGACGAGTGCCCGCCTGACCGGCCCGTCGTCTTTTCTGCTCACGGCGTCCCGAAAGCTGTGCCGCAAGCCGCGCAGGCGCGCGACATGGTCTTTGTCGATGCGACCTGCCCGCTTGTCTCGAAAGTCCACGTTGAGGCCGAGCGCCACTATCAGGCCGGCCGTGAGATTGTTCTGATCGGTCATACCGGCCATCCAGAGGTGATCGGGACAATGGGCCAGTTGCCGGCGGGCGCGATGCACCTCATCGAAACGGTTGACGATGCGAGGCTTTTCACGCCCAGAGATCCGTCAAACCTCGCCTTTGTGACGCAAACGACACTGAGCGTCGATGACACAGCGGAAATTGTCGCCGAGCTGCAGTCGCGCTTCCCAGAGATCTCAGCGCCGCACAAGGAAGACATCTGCTACGCCACCACCAATCGCCAGGAAGCCGTCAAGGTGATGGCCGCGCGGACCGACCTGTTCCTTGTGATTGGCGCGGAGACCTCATCGAACTCAAAACGCCTCGTCGAGGTGGCGCGCCGGGCTGGCGCAGATGATGCCCGGCTTGTGGCGAGCGCCGAGGATGTTGACTGGGCTTGGTTTGATGGCGTTCAAACGCTCGGCCTGACCGCTGGCGCCAGCGCGCCGGAAGATCTTGTCCAGGGCTTGATTGCAGCCTGCCGCGCCCGATTTGATATATCGGTCGAGGAAATTTCAACGGCAGAGGAAAATGTCACCTTCAAGCTGCCGCGAATCTTAACGGACGCCTCAATATCGAGCCGGACAACAAATCCCTGAATTCATTTCACAAAACGCTAGCAGCGTCGGCCGTCGCTGCACGTAATGACGAAAATTTAAGCCGCCAGCCCCGTTGCATGCGCGGCCAGAGCAGGAAACTTTAGGCTCTTGTTAAGCCTGGGCGCGCATTTTGCGCGAACACGTTAACGAACTCACGGTTTTCATTAAGAGGTTGTGTCATGGGGAAGAAGCTCGTGCGCTGGGGCGCCGATATCGGATATCAGCACAAGATCAAAACGCTCGACCCGAAGGCAAAGCTGCATAGTCATGGCCTGCGCGGAAAATTGAAAGAAGGCGATCTTGGCTTTTCTCGCAATTGGACACGCCGCAAGGCACGCGAGGATGCAGCGGATGCGATCCCGGCATCTGAAGCGATCACCGAGGATCAGTGGAGCGAGCGAGAACAGGAAATCGCCGAGCGCGCCGAGCAAGTGCGCCGCGGCCTTGGCACATGGATGAGTGCGACCGCGGTTGCGGTGCGCAACTTCATTCAGGATTGCACGCCGGCCGACATCTATCCTGATCAGCTGCGCGAAGTGATCAAGGCGGAGGAAAACGAGTTTCGCCATTATGAAACAGACGATGCCAGCGATGCGCAGGAACACCATGAGGCCACGGTTGTGGAGCTGAAAAAGTTCCGCGAGGATCATGGTCACCTGATCGGCGAGCGCACCCCGGACATCAAAAAGAATGTTGAGCAGACGATCGCCATTCTCCTCTTCATCATGATTGTTGAAGGCTGTTTCAACGCCCTATTGTTCAAGGATGCACAATCGTCAGGCCTGCTTGGCGGGATGATGGTGGCGTTCGGGATCAGCGCGGTGAACGTCCTGTTTGGCGTCGTCGGCGGGTTTATGGGCCTTCGCTATCTCAACCATCCGAAACTGCCGTTCAAGATTGCCGGCGGCGTGGTGGCGGGAATTTGCATCACACTCGGCATCTTCCTCAATTTCTTTGTCGCCCATTTCCGCGACGCGGTTGAAGTGGGCCTTCATGCCGCCACCGAGGCCGGGTCACTGGCCGGCTTCTCCATGTTCGATATCGCCCCAAGCGCCGTGCTTGGCACCATGTTCCCGAATATTTTCGGCCTCGACAGCCTGGTTGCCATTGCATTGCTTCTGATCGGCCTGACGATTTTCTGCATCGCGCTGTATGAAGGCTATGACAAACTCTCAGATCGCTATCCAGGCTATGGCCGCGTCTGGCGCAAGGAACGCCTTGCCTATGAGCGCCGCCAGCAAGTGCGCAACGGTGTGCGCGATGACCTGTCGGACTATTTCACCGAGTGCCGCTTCTGGTTCGAGGAGCAGCATGCGCGCCACACCGCGGCAAAGCGCGAGATTGAGAAAGCTATCAACCTTCTTGAAGCACACCGCGACCTGGCCGTGGCGATCTCAGCCCGCGCCGGCGATCAGGAACGCTCGCTCAAGGTGGCCTATCGTCAAGCCCATCGCCGCCAACGTAACCGGCTGCGCGAGAAACTCGGTGAGCAAGCCGCCGTGCCCGCTTATTTTGACGAGATTGTCACGCCAAACTTGCCGCCATTCGATCACTCGAAAGAACGCGAGCAAGCCAATACGGCGATCAAGGCGATTGAACAGAACCTGACCGCGCTGAACCTCACACGCGAATGGATGGAGACCCATATCCAGTCGGTTCAGAAAGGTCTTTCAAGCGTCGAGAAGAAGGTCAATCGGGAAGTCGCAAAAGCGCGCGACTCGCGGCTCGCGCAGGAACATAACCGCTCGGACGCGAAGCGCGCCTAGCCAAGCTCTCGCGCTTACTCGCGAATTGACAGGAGATCTGTGATGGCACGACCGCGTGAAAGAGGTCCATGGTTCTGGCGATCGGCGATTGGGATCATGGTCGCCCTGGTCCTGGCACTGTTCGGCTTCATCGCGTTCAACTCCAGTCCAGCGCTGGTGGCCGACACCGCCTGCCGTGTTGATCGCAAGGATCCGGCCCACACAATCATTCTGATCGACCAGTCAGATCCGTTCAACGAGAATGACCTTGGCTGGGTCTATGAGTTCGTTGACACCGAAGCGCGCGCGCTGCCGCGTTATGGACGCCTGACTGTTCTCACGCCGAACTCGTCGTCGCCCTACGACCCGAAAACCGTTTTCGTGCAATGCTCGCCCGGGAGTGTGGAGGACGCCAATCCGATCCTGCAGAACCCGCGCATGATTGACGATACATGGCGCGATACATTCTATACGCCGCTGATCGGACAAATCGAAAACACACTGCGCGACACGCGCCAGCCAAGTTCGCCGCTGGTCGAAGCGGTCTATTCCATCGGCGACAGGGCTGATTTTCAAGCCAGCCGAAAAAATCGCCGCGTGATTGTGGTTTCCGATCTGATGCAGCATTCACAGGGCTTCTCGTTCTACCGCAAGGGCGCCGATATGGAAGCCTTTCGTGCGTCTGGTCTCTCGGCCAGTCGCCCAAGTTTCAGCGGTGCAGAGATTGTCGCGCGCATCGTGCCGCGTCAGGAATATGATCTTCCGATCGAGCAGGTCAAAGCATTCTGGCGCACCTATTTTGACGAAGCAGGCGCCAGTTATGGCTCGGTGAACTAGACACAAAGAGCCGGCAGACGCCGCTCGGCTCGAAGCAATGCCGGCGCCAAAGCCCGGTTCAGCAACACAAATTATCCTGCAAGCAATAAGAACAATTGCGCCCGACTGTCCCAGCAAGTAACCAGAGCGCATGACTGACGCGCAGGCTGGTTTATCCGCCGACAATAAACGGCGTTTGGTTGCCGTGTCCAACCGCACCGCAGCTGGCGGCGAGTCGCGCGCAGGCGGGCTCGCCGTGGCGATCTGGGATACATTGGTAGAGACACAGGGCCTGTGGATCGGCTGGTCTGGCCAACTTTATCCCTATCCCAATTCCAAGGTTAAAGTGACAGAAGAAGACGGTGTCCTGTTTGGGTTGAGCCATCTGTCCAAGGCTGAATACGACAATTACTACCTTGGTTACGCAAACAGCGTCCTGTGGCCTGTCATGCACAACCGCCTCGACCTTGCCGTCTTCAATAGCGCGTATTTCGAAACCTATGCGAGCATCAATGCACGGTTCGCCGAGACCGTTTTTGAACAGTCGCAGCCTGGTGATCTGATCTGGGTACATGACTATCACTTCTTCCTGCTGGCCAAGCGGCTCAAGGCGTTGGGTTGGACACAGCCGTGCGGGTTCTTTCTGCATATCCCCTTCCCGGCCCCCGAAGTTTTCCGCGCCATTCCTGACCATAAAGACCTGGCCGAAGGGCTTTGCGTCTATGACGTGATCGGCCTGCAGACGACCAGTGATGTCGAAAACCTCTCGCGGTATCTGGAGGAAGAATTCACCGCCGAGCGCCTCGACGCAGACACGCTTAACGTCAATGGTCAGGTTGTTCGGTTAACCCACTGCCCTGTCGGCATTGATGTCGACGGGTTCAGCGCCGCAGCCATTGATGAACCCGCCACCAAGGCGGCG
>JBCCMX010000031.1:0-17990 GCA_039026135.1 Pseudomonadota bacterium
CGAGCGCGGCCTGAAACGGCGCCTCAATGGCGTCCTGACTGGCCTCAAGCTGGCCCTGCATCTGCGCATCGAATTCGGCAAACCGCTCCGGCTCCCAGATGTGAAAGCGGTCAAGCGACCCGGCAAAGACGAGATCCTTCTCGATACCCGCCACGGCCAGAAGGTTTTGCGGTATTTTTATCCGGCCCGTCTCGTCCATCTTGAGATCGGCTGAACGGGTGAAAATAGCATGCATAAAGGCCCGGCGCGCCGGGTCGTTCGGGCTCATTCGGGCAAGGGTCTGACGATAGGTCGCCATCAGCTGCTCGCCGCCGCCCTCAAGACAGGCGGAACCATCGGAGGCAGGCCAAACGAAGATACGTGTCCCGCCGCCCAAGGCGTGGCGAAACGAGGCCGGCACAGAGACGCGACCCTTCGAATCTAGCGATGTCTCATGGTTGGAGACAAACACATCCATATCCCTTTAGCCCCGGAAAGACCGAATTGGGTCTCGCCTGATAATACTTGGGATAACATGGGACGGGTTGGATTAAAATGGGCTGCTAGTCCGATTCGCCCTGTCCACAAGATCACGCCACCGAAACAAGAAAAGAACAAATACGGAATTTATCGGAACGCAGTAACCTTTCCGCGCTAGCGGATTTTGAAAGACTTGCATTTACAATGTGTTAACCAGGCGGTTCGGTTCAGAAGAATGACCCAAAAAAAATGCAGAAAAGCCTGTGTTTGAGGCCGCCAGACTGGCGCAGACCCGGCCTGTCTATTCAGCCGCGACGGGAATCGGCGCGCCCCGCTGCACCTTGCCATGACGCGGCAGGAAGCCGTCATTGTGCCGTGCGCCCTTGGCTTCGAGCACAGGCTCAAGCCGGGCGTGCAGCTTCTGATAATTGTAGAAAGGCACAGATGGCCACAAATGATGCATCAAATGCCAGTTCTGCATCATCATGATCGGGTTCAGCCATGAATGGCCAACATTGCGCGAGGTCATGTAACGATCGGCAGAGTCAAATGGATAGTGCGGGATCCATTGCAGGAAGAAAGACAGGATCGCGTAGCCGCATACACTTGGAATGTACCAAAAGAACATCACTTCACGCGCATAGCCGGTAAAGATCAGTGTCCATACGGTGCCGACCATCAGCCAGTTTGACAGATAATGGCCGAACTTTTCTTTCTTGGTCATGATCGTGTCGGCATTGATATAGCCCCGCGCCAGGCTGCGATCACGAATGACCAGCTTTAACAGCGCCATGGGCAGGATCAAAAAGACCATGGTCGCCAAAATCCGAACAACCAGAAGCGGCAGCGGCAGTTTCACGAAAATGTCGGGGTCCCGCTCAGTATTGGTGTGGCTGTGATGGCCCTTGTGCGTGCGGCTGAGCAATGGCCAGTTGGCAAAGAGCGAGAGCGAGCCAACCCAGCCGAGACAGTCCTGAATAAACCGGTTGATCCGCCCGCGCGGCAGAATATTGCCGTGGATCGCCTCATGCACATAGGTGTAATGAGAATAGGAAACGAAGGCCAAAACCGGCACAAGCAGCCAAAGCGGCGCCAGACCATTCAATCCCACCCATAACAGGGCGCCATGGATCGACCACAGAACCGCGATAAACAGGAGTGTTGGCCAGGCAATGCTCGGAGACAGCGCCTTCGCTTCAGCGCGTTCATCAATCGCAACGGTTTCAGTCATCTGCTAAACGTCCTATATTTACGCTGAAAATGACACCCATGCGGATGTTTTCAAGCTCAAACACCCAATTGCGCTAAAATACACACCTTCTCAGCTTTTTCCTGTTAGTGACCCGCCGATGCAGCTACGCACTGTCGTCTTCGCCCTGGGCATCATGACTACGCTTCTCGGCGTGGCAATGATCCCCTGCTGGCTACTTGACCTTGCCGACCAGCGACAGGAATGGCCTGTCTTTGCCGCCAGCGCGACCATGCTCGTTCTGTTTGGCGGCGGGCTGACCGTTCTGGCGGGCCGTCCATCGGGGCGTACCGGGTCGCGCGAGGCTTTTTTGCTGACAGTTCTGGTCTGGGTTGTACTGCCGGCGCTTGCGGCCATTCCGTTCATGGGCGTCGGGATGAGCCTGACGGACAGCATGTTTGAGAGCATTTCCGGCCTCACAACAACCGGATCCACCGTGATTAACGATCTCGATAATCAGCCGCGCGGCCTGCTATTGTGGCGCGCCATTCTGCAATGGTTTGGCGGCATCGGCATTATCGTGACCGCAATTGCGATCCTGCCGGCGCTGCGCGTTGGCGGCATGCAGTTATTCCAATTGGAAAGCTCTGATGTGGCCGGAAAGTTCATGCCGCGCATTGGCGAGATTACCGCCCAGACCGGCCTTGTTTATCTCATCCTGTCGCTCGCTTGTGCGATCACCTATGCCTTGTGCGGCCTGACCGCGTTTGAAGCCATCACCCACTCAATGACCACAGTGGCCGCAGGCGGGTACTCCACCTATGATGCCTCTTTTGGTGCCTTTTTCGACACGCCAGCCCCGATCGCCGCCATCTTCTTTATGATCATGGCCGGGCTACCCTTCAGTCTGCTGGCCATCGCCATGATCCAGGGCAAGGTCGGCCCGCTCTACCGCGATCCGCAATTGCGCCTGTTCCTGACATTGATTGGTGTGATCACGACGATGGTCTTCCTGCTTCGCGTCGCCGATGATCAGGATTTTGTCATTATCAGCCCTTTTGAAGGCTATCTGGAGACCCTGTTCAACGTGGTCTCTGTCATGACAGGCACAGGGTATGCCACCGCGGCCTATGATAGCTGGGGCGAAGCACCGATCCTGATTTTCCTTGTCACGATCTTTCTTGGCGGCTGCGCCGGCTCGGCGGCTTGCGGCATCAAGATGTTCCGGCTGGAAATCAGTTTCAAAGCCGTGATTGCGCACGCCCAGCAAATGGTCAGCCCGAACCGCGTGGTTAAAATTCGCTATGGCGGACGGGTGGTCGACAATGACACGCTGCAATCGGTCATGGTCTTTGTCTTTCTCTATATGGCGACCTTCGTGATCACCGCCATTCTGCTCAGCCTGACCGGGGAAGACCCGATTACAGCTATCTCGGGGGCTGCAACCAGCGTCTCCAATGTCGGCCCGGGTCTTGGCCCGGTGATCGGCCCGGCCGGCACATTTGAACCGCTGACCGATCGCGGCAAATGGATTTGTGCAATTGCCATGCTGCTCGGCCGGCTGGAATTTACCGCTGTCTTTGTTTTGATGACACGCCGGTTCTGGCGCGGCTAGGGCGAGCAAGAAATCACATCGACGGATTGATATCGCGGGCCAAATCCGCCACATGGGCGCTATGGCTGACACATATTTGACCCCCGCCGGCGATCTGTCACAAACCATGCTGGACATGGGTAAGCGCGCGCGCGCAGCATCTGGCGCCCTCGGCAAGGCGACACCGCACGTTCGCACAGCCGCGCTGAACGCCATGGCCGACCAGATTGTCGCCGCCGAAGCCGACATTCTTGCCGCCAATACCGAAGACCTTGAGGGCGGCCGGGCAAAGGGGCTGAGCGATGCCCTGATGGACCGTCTGGCCCTGTCGCCCGAGCGTATAGGGTCTATTGCCGAGGCCGTGCGCGCTGTTGCAGCCCTGCCCGATCCGGTCGGCGCGGAAATCGCGCGCTGGACCCAGCCAACGGGGCTCGACATTGCCCGCGTGCGCACACCCCTCGGCGTGATCGGCATCATTTATGAAGCCCGCCCCAATGTGACCGCCGATGCGGCGGCGCTGTGCGTGCGGTCGGGCAATGCCGTGATCCTGCGGGCCGGCAGCGAGAGTCTGAACTCGGCCCGCGCGATCGAAACGGCCTTGCGCGCCGGTCTTGCCGATACCGGCTTGCCAGAGGATATTATTCAGCTCGTCCACACCACTGATCGCGATGCGGTCGGGCATATGCTGACCGGCCTTGATGGCAATATTGATGTGATCGTACCGCGCGGCGGCAAAAGCCTCGTCGCGCGTGTGCAAGCCGATGCGCGCGTGCCTGTCATCGGACATCTCGAAGGGCTGTGCCATATCTATGTCGACGCGGCGGCGGACCTGCAGAAAGCCATTGATGTGACCATCAATGCCAAAATGCGGCGCACAGGTATCTGCGGCGCCGCCGAAACACTGCTGGTCGATCAGGCCATTGCCGAGGCCGCGCTGCCCGCCATGGCCAGCGCGCTGAGCGATGCCGGTTGCACGCTTCGCGGCGATGCGGCGACGCGGGCCCTTGTGCCGGACACCGAGCCTGCGAGCGAAGAAGACTGGCGCACCGAATATCTTGCGCCGATCATATCGGTCCGCATTGTCGACGGACTTGATGGCGCGCTTGAGCATATCAACACCTACAGCACCGCACATACCGAAGCGATCATCACCGAGGACACCGCTACGGCCGAACGCTTTCTCGCCGAGGTCGATGCGGGCATTGTGATGCACAATGCCTCAACCCAGTTTGCTGATGGCGGGGAGTTCGGCATGGGCGCTGAAATTGGCATTGCGACAGGCCGGATCCATGCGCGCGGCCCAGTCGGCGCCGAACAGCTGACCATTTTCAAATATGTTGTGCGCGGCACCGGGCAGACCCGCGCCTGATGCCGCAGCTCAGGCCCGCCGCACACCTTCCACCCGCCAATAGCCGCCAGCGGATCGGCCTGTTCGGCGGCAGCTTCGACCCACCGCATGCCGGCCATATGCACGTCGCCGATACCGGCCTTAAACGCTTGAATTTAGACGAAGTTTGGTGGTTTCCGACACCTGGAAATCCGCTCAAGACACCGCCCGGCGAGTATGATGCACGCCTGGCCGCCGTCCAGATCCTGACCGCGCGCAACACATCGATGAAAGTCAGCGATATCGAGGCCCGTGCCCATATTCACTATTCAATCGATCTTGTCCGCATGCTGAAAATGCACTGCCCGCGCGCCAAACTCGTCTGGTTGATGGGCGCTGACAGTCTGGCGAACTTTCACTTGTGGAAGGATTGGCGCACCATGGCACAGCTGATTCCGATCGCGGTGATTGCTCGGCCCGGCTCGACACTCACTGCGCGCACGTCGCACTTTGCTAAAGTGTTTGAACGCGCCCGCTATCCGCGTCATGCCGCGCGCACCTTTGCCAATCAGAAAGCGCCGGCCTGGACTTATATCGCTGCGCCGCTGCGCCATGAAAGCTCCACGGCTCTGCGCGAAGCCTAGTCGGCGTTGCCGATACGCCACAATTTGAATTCGATCCACAAAACCTCTAGAGCGCGTGCGGCGCTCATGATACGATTGCTACTCGTCAACCCATAGGAGCGCACCTCTGCCCGCCTCAAAACCTGAGCCTCTTGGCAAGCCCGCCGCGTCGATCCAGGACATCCAAGCCTTATCAGATAGCCTGATCGCATCCCTTGAAGATGATAAAGCCGAAGACCTGACTGTGATTGATCTCACAGACAAATCCTCCATTGCCGATGTCATGATCCTGGCCTCGGGCCGATCAGCCCGCCATGTCTCTTCGATCGCCGATCATCTCGCGCGGAAAATCAAAGAAAAAACAGGGCGCGCGCCGAAACTTGAAGGCCTGCCCAATGCGGACTGGGTGTTGCTCGACATTGGCGACATTATCATTCACCTGTTCCGCCCGGAAGTGCGCAATTTCTATAATCTGGAAAAGATCTGGGCAGACGATGATGCGCGTCATCGCGACCCGAACTAGCCCCGCGTGAAGCTGACGATCCTGTCTGTCGGCCGCCAGAAGTCTGGCCCGGAAAAAGACCTGTTTGACGATTATTGTGCACGGTTCCGCAAGTCAGGCCGCGCGCTTGGCTTTCGCAGCCTGGACGTCCATGCGGTCGATGCAGGCGGCGGTCTGGACGCCGAGGGCGGGCGCCTGCTGGCCAAAATTCCCGACGGGGCGCATGTTCTGCGCCTGGATGAAGGCGGCGAGCAACTGGGCTCGAAACAATTTGCTGGCTTCCTCGCCAAGTTACGTGACCAGGGCCAGGGCGACCTTGTCTTCCTGATTGGCGGCGCTGAAGGTTTCAGCGACGCGGTTCGCAAAGCGGCGCCGCAGCAACTGGCATTTGGCCCTCAGACTTGGCCGCATCGTCTTGTCCGGGTGATGCTGGCTGAGCAGGTTTACCGCGCCGCCAGCCTGCTCGCGGGCTCACCTTATCACAAGGCCTGAGCACGATTTTAGCACCCATTTTCCTGCCAGGTCAGAGGCCCGAAGTCTCAACCCAACGTTAACTGTTCCATTTATGTGACACACCCGGAATCGGGTGGAAAATCGGGTCGCCTACCAAGGCAAAACCGCATAACTAAACCCTATGCGTTATGCTAAATAATATAGAATAAGCGTCTTTTTGCTCGATTTCTTATCAGAAACCAAACCCTCCGAAACGTTGCTGCATCATTTTTGTGCGGCGCCTCAAAAACGCAGATCGGCATGTCGGGATAACTGGATTGAGCGGCGTCAATTGGGTCCTATCCGATCACCAGCACATCAACGGAGGACTGGAACAATGGGTCGTACCCTTTCAAAAGCAATTGCACTTACTCTGGCCGCGGGCGCCTTCGCAGCCCCAGCCGCTCTGGCCCAAGAACTGCCAGGCGAATTCTCAGGCAACATTGCCTACACAACCGACTACAAGTATCGCGGTATTACCCAGTCTGGCGACGGCCCAGCAGTTTCTGGCGGCTTCGACTGGTCTGGCGGCGACTTCTATGTTGGCACATGGGCGTCAAGCATCGAGTTTGGCGACGATACTGGCGTTGAGATCGATTACTATGCCGGTTACGCACCAACTGTTGGCGCTTTCGACCTCGACTTCGGTCTTCTCTACTACACATACCCAGACGCCACAGACGAGCCGGATGAGCAGAACTTTCTGGAGTTCTATGTTGGTGCCGGCACCAGCCTGGCTGGCCTCGATCTGGCCGCGTCTTTTTCTTACTCTGACGACTTCTACGGCGCCGATGAGGAAGCGACTTACCTGAACGGTTCTGTTGGCTACGGTATCAGCGACGCAATCAGCGTTGACGCTGGCGTTGGCTTCTCAAGCTTCGATGACGGTGGTTCAGACGACTATACTGACTACTCAGTCGGCGCGACTTACTCTTTCGAGTGGGCTGACCTTGATCTGCGTTACATCGACACTGACCGTGACGGCGTCGACGATGACCAGATTGTCTTCACAGTGGCTCGCTCACTGTAAGCTTTGCCAATTGGCGTAAGCCGACCCGTTAGTCGCTCTCCTGTCGCTACGGGTTAAAACTAGACCGCTGTTCAACTCGAATAGCGGTCTTTTTTTGTCGAAAATACTGGTCGTCACCGCCACATAAAAAACGACCAGCATCGCTGCTGGTCGTTATAACGGTTAAAGCTATGTGGGCGCTGGCCTCAACCAGCAATCTTGCGGACATAATCATAGTCCGCCTTTTTCTTTTCGCGCTTCTTGGTTGGCTGAAAGGCCACCTGAGCATGCTCTGCGCAGTAAGGGCCGCAGGTTGCCTTGCGGCCGCAAAAGGCAAATTTCGGATCAGCCGGGTCACCAATTGGCCATTTGCACATGCTATCGCGCAAGGTCAGAATGGTGGCGGCCTCACCGTCGGCCAGCGGCTGCGGCGGCAGCGCCGCCAACATCGCCGCCTTCTCTGAGGATTTCAGCGTGGTCTCTGCCACGCGTGATGGCTTTGGTGTAATCACGCTGCCATCCGGCTGAATACGCGGCTTCGGCCGGGCAAGGCGCGGCGGGCGTTTGACCGGGCGCGACGGAGTCGCTCGACCAGACAGACCCAGGCGATGAACCTTTCCGATAACGGCGTTGCGCGTGACACCGCCAAGCTCTTTTGCAATCTGGCTGGCCGAATGCCCTTCGGCCCACAGCTTCTTCAGCACCTCTACGCGTTCTTCAGTCCAAGACATTGCCTCTCCCCGCTAATTAGCAGCCCCAAGATATAGATCGGAGCAGGCGCAACCTGTCTACCCCAACGCAATATATCGTATCACCGGCGAAATGAAACACAACATGCTGAAATACGGTGTCCACAGACAATCAATATATAGTAGTAGCTGTGGATAAATCCGAGAGGGATCGCCAAACCGGGCCCAAGCGCCTAAATGAGGGCCCATGACCGAGACAATCTCTCACGAAGCAACCGTGCACCCCGCCCCCGAACCACGCCAGTACAGCGCGGTCAACTGGCTTGGGCTCTGGACGCTGTACAAACGCGAGGTCACCCGCTTCCTGACGGTCTGGATGCAGACACTTCTGGCGCCGATCATCACCACGCTGCTCTTTATGACCGTGTTTAAACTCGCCTTCGGGAACCGCGGCGAGCTGCAGGGCGATTTTGCCGGGCTTGACTATAATGACTTTCTCGCTCCGGGCCTGATCGTCATGTCGATCCTGCAGAATGCATTTCAGAACTCGTCCTCATCCCTGACCATTTCAAAGGTCCAGGGCAGCCAGGTCGACTTCCTCATGCCGCCGCTTTCGCCGCTCGAGCTGACCGTCGCTTTTATCTTTGGCGCGGTGACCCGCGGCCTGATGGTCGGCCTGATCAGCGCGGTGGCTATTCACATGAGCGGCCTTGCCAGCCTGAACATCGTTCATATCTGGCCGGTCATCTGGTTTGCCCTGATGGCAGCGATTTTCCTGGCGGCCATCGGCGCAATGGGCGGCATCTGGGCCGACAAGTTCGATCACCTGGCGGCGGTGACCAATTTTGTGATCGTCCCGCTCACGTTCCTGTCTGGCACATTCTATGACATAAATGTCCTGGTCGAGCCGTTTCGCACCCTCGCCTATTTCGACCCGATCTTCTTTCTGATTGACGGTTTCAGATACGGTTTCCTCGGGGCAGCCAATTCAAACATTCTGACGGGTATGCTGGTGACGGGCGGCACGGCACTCGCCGCATCGGTTGGCCTGTGGGCGATGCTGAAGAGCGGCTACAAGCTGAAGGCCTAAAACATGGCCGAACTTCCTGTCCTGACCTTTACCGATGTCCGCCTCGCCTTTGGTGGCAAGGCGCTGTTTGAGGGCGTAACGTTTACCCTGGCCAAGGGCGAGCGCGCAGCGCTTGTCGGGCGAAACGGCGCCGGTAAATCGACCCTGATGCGGCTGATTACCGGCCGGTTCGAACCGGACGATGGCGAACTGTGGGTCAAGCCCGGCACGATTATTACAACCGTCGCGCAGGAACCGGACCTTGGCGGCTTCAACACCGTGCTCGCCTATGCCCGCGAGGGGCTGAAAGAGGCCTGGCGCGCAGAAGCCGAGCTCGGCCATTTCGGCGTCGATCCCGAAGCTGCCCCTGCCACGCTGTCAGGCGGGCAGATGCGCCGGGCCGCCCTCGCCAAGGCGTTCGCCACCGACCCGGATGTCTTGCTGCTGGACGAGCCGACCAACCATCTTGATGTGCCTATGATCGAGACGCTGGAAACGCGCCTGAAGGGCTTTTCCGGCGCCGTGCTGCTGGTCAGCCACGACCGGCGCTTTCTTGAAAACGTCACGACCAACACGCTGTGGTTGCGCGACGGCACGGTACTGAAAAGCCCACGCGGCTATGGCCATTTTGACGATTGGGCCGAGGCGATTGAAACCGCCGAGATCAAACAGCTGCAGAAAATGAAGACACAGCTTAAAGCCGAAAACCGCTGGCTGGCCCGTGGGGTAACAGGCCGGCGAGCCCGCAATATGGGGCGACTGACACGGCTGAAAGCCATGCGCGCCGAACATGCCCGCCGCCGCGCGGCACTTCAATCTGGAAAGGCGAGCGCCGGCATCAGCGCCGAGGAAGGCACCAATCAGTCCCGCAAAGTGTTGGAAGTGTTCGGTCTCTCAAAAGCCTATGGCGATCTGACCATTGTCGATGGGCTTGATTTCAAACTGCTGCGGGGCGACCGCGTCGGCTTGATCGGGCCAAATGGTGTCGGCAAGACAACACTGCTGAAACTGATATTGGGCAAGCTGGAGCGCGATGCAGGCAATGTGAAGCTGAACAAGGCCGTCACGGTGACCTACCTTGATCAGACGCGCGACACGCTGCGCCCGAAGGATACGCTCTGGGAAGCGCTCGCCCCAACAGGCGGTGACAGCATCACGGTGCAAGGCAAGGTGCGCCACGTGGCAGCCTATGCCAAAGACTTTCTGTTCAAGCCCGACCAGTTGCGCCAGCCGGTCGGCGCCCTATCAGGCGGAGAGCGCAACCGCCTCACGCTCGCCATTGCCCTGGCCAAGGCCACCGACATGCTAGTGCTGGACGAGCCGACCAATGATCTCGATATGCAGACCCTCGACCTGCTGGAGGATATGTTGCTGAACTTCCAGGGCACGCTGCTGCTGGTCAGCCATGACAGGGCGTTTCTGGATGCGACGGTTACCTCGTGCCTTGTCCCGCTTGGCGAGGGCAAATGGATCGAAACCGCCGGCGGGTGGAGCGATGCGCAAAGCCAGATCAAGGGCACGCAGGGGCGCGCCAAACGCGCGGGCGCCTCAAAGCCAGCCGCCAAGACCAGCGCGCCGCCCCCAAGAAAGGCCACCAAACTGTCTTTCAAGGATCAACACCGGCTACAAGAAGTGGAAACCGAGATGCCTCGCCTGACGGCGCAGATCGCCCAACTGGAAGCAGATCTGTCAGACGGCAATCTGTTCAATGCCGACCCTGACCGGTTCAAAGCCCTGACAGCCGAACTAGAGACCACCAGAGCAGCTCTGGAACAGGCCGAGCGCGACTGGATCGAGATTGAAGAGAAAAAAGAAGCGCTTCTGTCCTAGCATGTGGGTCGTGGGGCCCGCCCCTTACACAAACGCTTCCTTAACGACCCGCGCGTAGGTTGAGGCTGAATTCCTTTCTCAGGAGACAAGATCATGCGCGCACCTTTTGCCTTGTCAGCTTTGGCCTTGATGGCCAGCACCGCGTCCGCCGACACGTTCAAAGGCCTCAAGGACATTGTTCACGAGCCCAACACTTATCGCTTCGGCACGCCGTATCAGAGCCATCCCGAAGTGGCCCCCGCTGCCTGCGCGAGCCTTTGCGCAAGTGACACAGCCTGTCAGGTTTGGGTCTATGTCCCGGCAAGCTACACGCGCGCTGACCGCTGCGATCTGAAAACCGTGATTGGCGACGTTGAAAAGCGCCCGGGCGCGATTTCCGGCCTTTCAACACGCCTGCAACAACTTGGCACAATGTCGGAACTGGCCGGTGGACCGCTGGCGACGACACCTGCCAGCGAGACTTTGCTCGCCCCAGCGCCGCAACAAAAGCCCGCGCTTGAAACGGCTCCAAAGCCCGCCCCCACTGCGCCTAAGACGATGAACACACCACCGCCGCCCGTCGAAGAGACGCCGGAGGATGATCCGATCTTCACTATCGACCCTGTCGCCGCCGATCCGGCTTCAGCGCCTGCCAAAAAGCCCAAGGCACCTGCCGCCGCTTCCGGCCCGCTGAACCTGAACCAGCCCCTTAGCGCGCCGGCACATACCCACGCCAGCATGACGCCGATCAATCTGACATCGCTCAACAGCCGGCCGGTTCGTGTTCTGAACTATGAGCTGCGCCCGGCCGGCGAGTAGCCCCTAGCGCTTCGGCCTCTTGCCGGCCATGTTTGCCCGCTTGCGCCGATCACCCGGCTTCGGCCGAAATGGTTTGTCGCCACTCCCATCCTGATCCGTCCTGTCCTGAGATGGGCGATTGGGTTTTGCGCCGCCGCGACCGACAAAAGACCGACCCTTTCGCACCGGACGCCCCTCCTCATCGCGTAGGCGTTTCGGCCGCTCGCCCAAAGAGGCGGCTATCAGACTGACACGCTCTTTCGCCCGCAAGCTGCGCCATTGGCCTTCGGGCAAGTCGCCAAGTTCAAGCGGGCCAATCCGGATCCGATGCAAATCCACGACGCGCAGGCCAACAAGGTCACACATGCGCCGGATCTGACGCTTTCGCCCCTCTTTCAGAATAAAGCGCAAGGTCTGGCCATCCTCGATTGTAACCTGCGCCGGTTTTAGCTTGCGATGGTCGAGCGTCAGGCCATTGCGCAGCAGCGTCAGCCGCCCCTGACTGAGCTTGCCCTCCACCGTGACCAGATACTCTTTGTCGAGCTCATGTTGCGGCCCGATAATCGCTTTGGCGAGCACCCCATCCTGCGACAGGAGCAACAGTCCGCGCGAGTCTTGATCAAGCCGGCCAAGCGGGGCAAGGCTCGCATCGCGCCCCGGCGGATCGGACTGGTCTTGGGCTGCCGCGCCCGTGAGCAGGCGCGCTGCCGGGATCTGATCTTTTTCCGGTTGCGCCGAGACATAGCCGACCGGCTTGTTCAGCACCGCGGTGAACTTGCCCTCAATGGCGCGGGTCGCACCGGCGCTGAGGGTGAGAACCTGCCCCGGTTCGATCTTGTGTCCGGGGCGCTCGACGATCACATCATCGACTTTCACACCGCCAGCAGCGATCAGGGCTTCAGCTTCACGCCGTGAGCACAAGCCAAGTTCAGCCATCCACTTGTTCAGGCGAACCGGCGCATTGCCTCTATATGTATGGGTGGCAGACATGAACGCGCATGTGCCGGGCGCCAGCACATGCGTCAATGGAGAAGGTCACATGGCCATCAGCGCGGCGCCTATTTCGCCGCGTCGTCCGCTGTTTCCTTGACGACCTTGCCGGCCGCTTCAACGTCGGCGCCAATGCCAGAAATCGTGTTACACGCCGCCAGCAAAGGCAGTGCGATCAGAGCAGCAATACATGCTTTCATCGGTCCATCTCCTGTTTGCCAAGGCTGTATGCCGCTGAGGCTGGCCTTGGGCAAGACAACATTTGATTAATATCGCCGGCCCCGCGGGCCTTGCGCCATCTTGCGGCAAGCCGGTTTGTCGCCGCCCGCCAGTTCATCGGCATAGGGATCACAATCATCTCGCGCCGTGGGCTCCGACATTTGCGCCTTGGCGCTGTCAGCGAGGTTCGAGATCCCGCTGCCGAGCAATTCTATATCGGCTCCGACACCGGCAATGGTTGAGCAACCGGACACAAGGCCCAGTGCCAGGATTGAAATCAGCTGCTTGCGCATAATACATCCCCTTCTGGGTTGATGCAGGAATATCTCATCGACGCCCATACTGGGCAAGCCTATTCCCCTGCACCGCGACTCCTGCAAAAAGGGCGCCATGAAGACAGCTGTGATCGTTTTCCCAGGCTCAAACTGTGACCGTGACGCAGAAATGGCGCTCAAACAGGCGAGCGGCAGCGACCCGGTTATGGTCTGGCACAAGGACGGGACAATCCCGCACGATACCGACCTCGTCATGGTACCAGGCGGCTTTTCCTATGGCGACTATTTGCGCTGCGGCGCGATTGCCGCCAACTCGCCGGTCATTGGCCAATTGCGCGAGCATGCTGATCGCGGCGGCTATGTGCTGGGCGTGTGTAATGGCTTTCAGGTGCTTTGCGAAACCGGACTTTTGCCCGGCGCGTTGATCCGCAATGCGTCGCTGCATTTTGTGTGCAAGCCGCAGCAGCTGCTTGTGGATACGACAGATTCCGCCTTCACAAAAGGCTATGGCGGTCAGGCGCAGGTCGACATCCCGATCGCCCATCATGATGGAAATTATGTCGCCGACACTCCGGTTCTCGATGCACTTGAGGGCGAAGGCCGGGTCGCTTTTCGGTATGTCGGCAACCCGAATGGCTCGGCGCGGGATATTGCCGGCATCTTGAGCGAGAACGGACGCGTCCTCGGCATGATGCCGCATCCAGAGCGCGCCATCGGCGCGCATGAAGGCGGCGATGATGGGCGCCATCTGTTTGAAGGCCTGGTCACGGCGATGTAGCTGGTTGCACTCGGCCCGCACCCTCTTGCAGGTCTGTTTTTCTTCACGTTTTTGTTGCAAAACCGTCATTAAGTCCGTTAATTGATCTTGGGGGACCATCGCCGACTTCAGGAGAGCAGGATGCCGCGGCCCGTTGGCGTTAGAAACAGAGATTTTGAAGAGAAGCGCGCGGCGCTGGTCGATACGCTAACGGATTTCGCGCTGACCATGGAGCGGCGTAACCCCTCGCTGCGCCAGTTTGCGATTGCAGCCAGCGCGTCTGAGCCGACCCTCAGACACTATTTTGGTGACCGCCGCGGGGTCATTCTGGCGATCCTGGAAAATCTGAACAAACGCGCGCAGCCAATCTGGAACGCGGTGCGAACACCGGCGAAAGACCCTGAAACCGCGATTGAAGAATATTTCCGGATCACGCGCGTCGGTATGATGCATGGCGGGTTTGCCGAAGGTCATGCGTTTGGCATTGTTGAAGGCATTGCCGACGAGGTGATCGGTGAGGCGTATCTGGAATACATCCTCAACCCGGCGCTGGAAGTCGTGTCGCAGAAATTAGGCGATACGCCCGGCGCTGATATGTCAGGCAAGGACGGCATGGCCGCCGCCTTCCTTGTGCTTGCGCCCATGCTGGTCATGACGCTGCATCAGCACCTGCTCGGCGGCGATGACAAATACCCCATCGATGCCGAACGCTTCTTGAGCACGGTGAATCATCTGATTGTCACCGGCATGAATGATAAAGCGGCCAAACCAGGCGCCTAGAGCATTACATCAGGGGTCTGCCACATCAGGTGCTGGCCGCCATCGCTCGCAATCATCTGACCCGTTACACTGTCAGCCTCGATCAGGTAGCGCAGCACTTTGACAATCTCGTCCGGGTTAGACCCCTGCTGGGTCAGCGTGGCGGCCGCCTCAGCAGCAAACTCGCCCGGCTTTTGGTGCACATTCTCCAGCGTTGGGCCCGGCCCGATGCCGTTCACACGGATATTTGGCGCGAGAGACTGGGCCAGTGTCCGGGTCGCCACCCACAGCGCTGACTTTGACAGCGTATAGGTGAAGAATAGCGGATTGAGCTTTAGCACGCGCATATCCAGCATGTTGACAATCAAACCCGCCATGTCCTGGCCGAGCGCCTTGGCAAATTGCTGCGACAGCAAGACCGGCGCACGCAAATTCGGGCCCATATGCCGATCCCAGCTCTCACGTGTATGGTCTGGCGCGCGATCGTCAAAGAAAGTCGAAGCGGAGTTGACCAGAAGCGTCAGCGGGCCGCCAAGCGCGGCCTGCGCCGCCGGCACCAATGCGGCGGTCTGATCTTCGCGCGCAAGGTCGGCCTGGACCAATTCCGCCTTGCCGCCAGCCGCGCCGATCGCCTCTGCGGTTCGCGCCGCGCCTTCCCTGGAGCCGCGATAGTGAACCGCAACAGCCCACCCATCGGCGCCCAGTGCCTGCGCCATGGCCTGGCCAAGCCGCGCGCCGGCGCCGGTCACCAATGCCCGCTTTGGTCCTTCAGAAACGCGGTTATGAGACAAAGGCTTTGACCCCTCCAAGAATATTCCAGCCTGAGACCAGGCCATAAAGATAGACCATATAGATCAGCATCATGGACAGTCCTGCCATCCGGCTGACCTTGGCCTTCGGCACGATATAGAGCGCCAGCGTCAAGGCCGCGAGCGCCATCGCCCAATAGTCATACTGCTTAAAGCCAAGCGCGACCTCAACCGGACCGAAAAAGCTGATCAGGCCCCCGGCAGCGAGCAGATTGAACACATTCGAGCCGAGCACACTGCCAACCACCACTTCGGGCCGGCCGCGCAGCGCCGCTGAAATAGCGGCCCCGATCTCAGGCAGCGAGGTGCCCACTGCAAGCAGTGTCAGCCCGATAATCTCTTCTGAAATCTGATAGGCGCGCGCAATGCCAACGCCGCCCTCGACAATCAGGCTCGCCCCAACCGGCAGGCCGACAATGCCGATCAGAATGAAGGGAACCGGCTTCCAGGCGTCAACTGCCGTCTCGTCAAACTCCAGCGTCAGGCCGGCCCGCTCGGCGGCGCGCGCCTGGCGGATCGTCGCAACGATATAGACAACCAGCCCGCTGACCAGCGCGAGCCCAGTCAAAACGTTCAGCGGCGAAATCGCCGTCAGCCCGATCCAGACCGCGGTCGCCAGCAACATGAACGCCAATCCGCGCGCCTGGCCGAAGCCGCCCGTCTGTACCGAGGCAAGGAAGGCCGGGATGGCCAGAACCAGCCAGATATTGGAGATGTTCGAGCCGACAATATTGCCGACCGCCAGCGCCGGACTGTCTTCCAGCACGGCATTCACCGCCACAATCATTTCCGGCATGGATGTGCCAAATCCGACGATCAATATGCCGGTCATCAGTGGGGAAACATTAAACTGGCGGGCAAGCGACACAGCGCCTGTGACCAGCAAATCGCCTGATACGGCGAGAATAATCAGCCCACCAAACAGGGCTGAGAAGAGGACAAGGTCGCTCATAGCGACATGTTAGTCGAGACGGCGAAACTCGATAATGTTCAAAATACCGAACAGAACAACCGTGGCGCCAATGGCAACAAGAGCATACATAACCCGACCTCAAAACAGATAACTTGCGCGCTCGTTTAGACTGTGTTTGGCCTTTTGGCGAGCCCTTTCATCCAGCTGAGAGCCTTGCCCATGGGCCAGATCCGCAACCGCATCTTCCAATCCTGGTTTCGT
The DNA here is from genome assembly GCA_039026135.1 of Pseudomonadota bacterium. Classification (GTDB taxonomy): domain Bacteria; phylum Pseudomonadota; class Alphaproteobacteria; order Caulobacterales; family Hyphomonadaceae; genus Henriciella. Next base: position 16,544 of record JBCCMX010000031.1, read on the forward strand.
TTTCGGCGGCCGATGACGCTCGGCGCACGTGCGATTGTGGAGGATAGCGCCGGCCGAGTGCTGCTGGTGCGCCACACCTATACCGAGGGCCTATTTCTACCTGGCGGCGGGGTTGAACATGGTGAAACTGTGCTGCAAGCCATCACGCGTGAGCTTGAAGAGGAAGGTGGCGTTCGCCTGACGGGCACACCACCAATTATGGGTTTTTATTCCAATCATCGTCATTTCGCGAATGATCATGTCGCCCTGTTCCACGTTAGGGCTGGGCTCTGGCAGGCCTGCCCGCAAACCAGCCGGGGCGAGATCGCCGAAATCGTCTGGATTGATCCACTTCAGCCGCCTGGCGATATCACGCCCGGAAATGGCCGGCGCCTCAAGGAAGCCTATGGCGGGGCGCCGATTGATCCACACTGGTAAGAGAATGTGAATTTTTTAAACACTTTAAAGGGGCGTTAAAGCAAACCTGATAAGCGTGATAATTCATGCTGGTCGTCCCAACGGAGCATGTAGCAGGTCCTGTGCGCGGCATGTTATCGCGAACAGTCCGGAACAGAACGGTCGCGCTTTTCCCCCGGGCGCGGCCGTTTTTGACTCAAGACGCCCGATATCGAAGCGTCGCCTGGGCGTATTGCAAGCCAGTATAGAAAGACAGGGCCGCTGCCACCGCGCCAACCACCAGCGCCATGAATAACAGGCTGGTAGGCACGGCGTCTCGGCGTGACAGGCTCGCCGGATCGATCAGCGCCATCAGACAGGCCACCAGAAACAGCGTGATCGCCAGGAATAACAGCCCGGTCTTCCATTTCGCCAGCAGGGTCGCCTTGAGATTCGCTTCAGGGAAAGCCCGCCGCAGGCCCATGATCACAAGATCTCGCAGTGTAAAACAGGACAGACCGATGATGGTCAGCCCAGGCGCGCCGGGCCAAACCCCAATGAAGAAAGCCGCCACAAGCAATTTGTCCGCCCACAAGTCCAAATGAGCCCCAAGGTCAGATGTGGCGCCAAGATATCGCGCCAGAAATCCATCCAGCGCGTCCGTCAAGGCGGCCGCCGCAAACAGCGCTGAAGAGATCGCCCAGAGTTGATAGTCAGGTTGCTGCGCGTCAGATGCCAGCGTCATCCACAGGCCATAGCCGACAATCGGGGCGGCCATGATCCGAAAGATAGTCAGCAGGTTTGGAAGCCATTTCAGAGACATCGCCTTGCCCTAGCTCAGTTTTCCATCGCTGTACTGCATTGCGTCTATTAAAAATACGACAATCGCCCAATTGGCTAGCCACTATGAAAATATCCATAGATACGCTCGGCCAGTGCCGCGTTTACGCCGTCCACTTCCTGCAGATCGGCCAGCTTGGCCCGGGCGACGCCGCGCGCCGATCCGAAATACTGTAGCAGCGCTTTTTTCCGCGCCGGGCCGATGCCTTCAATCTCATCCAGCGGGCTTTTC
>JBCCMX010000032.1:0-17895 GCA_039026135.1 Pseudomonadota bacterium
CTTTGGGGAAGGCCTTGAAAAAAGATGGCACTGAGGATGGCGCGGATGTTTACTCTAAGTTCGGCGCGTCAACAACTAACATGAACAAGCTATTGCACCGTTTGAATGCCGGCAGAAACGGTGGTTGCCCCATTCTAGTCGTAGGGCTTCAGACAACTGCATTTTTGATATCTTAAGTCTGGGTTTGAAGCGAGCGCCTCAAAGCCCCAATTCCCCTTCGCGTAGTTTTTTCACCTCATCGCGCAGCCGGGCGGCCTCTTCAAACTCGAGATTTGCGGCCGCTTCGCGCATTTGTTTTTCGAGGGTTGCGATATGGGCGGTCAGGTTGTGGCCCGGTTCGTAAGTGGCGGCGTCTTCGGCCACGCCTTTCAGGCGCCGTGACTTGCCGCCCTTGAGCTGTTGCGCCTTGCCGCCAGGCTTTTCACCAAGTTCGCCCAGAATGTCGGCGACATCGCGCTTGATCGTTGTCGGCGTGATACCATGGGCAAGATTATGCGCATGCTGCTTCTCACGCCGGCGATCGGTTTCGGCCATGGCGCGTTCCATCGAGCCGGTCACCGTGTCGGCATAAAGCAGAACGCGCGCCTCGGCATTGCGGGCGGCCCGGCCAATCGTCTGGACCAGCGAGGTTTCCGAGCGCAGGAAACCTTCCTTGTCGGCATCGAGAATCGCCACCAGGCCGCATTCGGGAATATCGAGCCCCTCGCGTAGCAAGTTGATGCCGACCAGAACATCAAACTCACCCAGGCGCAGATCGCGGATAATTTCGATCCGCTCGACCGTGTCGATATCGGAATGCATATAGCGCACCTTGATGCCCTGTTCGTGCATGAATTCGGTGAGATCTTCCGCCATTTTCTTGGTCAGCGTGGTACACAGCGTGCGCAGCCCCTTGGCAGCGGTTTCGCGAATCTCGGCGATGACATCATCAACCTGGTTGGTTGTACCCGTCGAAACCGGGCGGACCTCTACGGGCGGGTCGAGCAGGCCGGTCGGCCGGATGACCTGCTCAGTAAAGACGCCGCCTGTGCGCTCCATCTCCCAAGGGCCAGGCGTCGCGCTGACATGCACCGTTTGCGGGCGCATCGCATTCCACTCCTCGAATTTGAGCGGGCGATTGTCGAGGCAGGAGGGCAGGCGGAAGCCATACTCAGCGAGTGTGCGCTTGCGGTTGAAGTCGCCTTTGTACATGGCACCAATCTGCGGAATGGTCTGGTGGCTCTCATCGGTAAAGACGAGGGCGTTTTCGGGCAGATATTCGAACATGGTCGGCGGCGGCTCGCCGGGTTTGCGCCCCGTGAGGTAGCGCGAATAGTTTTCGATGCCATTGCAAGAGCCGGTAGCGGCGAGCATTTCAAGATCATATTGCACGCGCTGTTCAATCCGCTGGGCTTCGAGCAGCTTGCCTTCTTGTCGGAAGTGTTCGAGCGGGGTTTTCAGCTCCTGCTTTATGCTCTCAATCGCCTGATTGAGTGTGGGGCGCGGCGTGACATAGTGGCTGTTGGCGTAGAGCTTGATGGCCGGCAGGGACTGGATCTTCTTGCCCGTAAGCGGGTCGAACTCGGTAATGCTCTCCAGCTCATCGCCAAAGAAAGACAGCTTCCAGGCGCGGTCTTCATAATGGGCGGGGAAAATGTCGAGCACATCGCCTTTTAGGCGGAAGGTGCCGCGGGCAAAGCTGAGATCATTGCGATTGTATTGCAGGGCGACAAGCTTCTGGGCGACCTCGCGCGGGTCAATGCGCTGGCCCGCCTCCAACTTTTCGGTCATCGCGGTATAGGTCTCGACCGAGCCGATGCCGTAAATGCAAGAGACCGAGGCAACGATGATCGTGTCATCGCGCTCCAGAATGGCGCGCGTGGCCGAGTGGCGCATCCGGTCGATCGCTTCGTTGATGGAGCTTTCCTTCTCAATGTAGAGGTCGCGGCGCGGCACGTAGGCCTCGGGCTGGTAATAGTCATAATAGCTGACGAAATACTCGACCGCGTTTTCCGGAAAGAAGGATTTGAACTCGCCATAAAGTTGCGCGGCGAGTGTCTTGTTCGGCGCGAGGATCAGGGCCGGGCGCTGTGTTGCCTCAATGATCTTGGCCATGGTGAAGGTTTTGCCCGTGCCCGTCGCGCCGAGCAGGACCTGATCGCGCTCATGTGCCTGAATGCCCTCGACAAGCTCCGGGATCGCCTCGACCTGATCGCCGGCCGGCTCATAGGGTGAGTGGACCTGGAAGCGCTGTCCGCCTTCCAGCTTGACCCAGTTGCGGTCCGGCCGGTGCGGCGTCCACTCGCTACTGGGCAAAAGGCCAAGCGCATCCTTCCCGGCGCCGGTCATATCGAACGGTATCGGCGCTTCGGAGACACCAGGAGGGCGGGACGCGGACATGAGAACAGATGTAGGACAGGGGGGCGGATTCGGAAAGGGGTGTCGATCAGGATAAGCGCCGCCATCATTTCGCCCATAAACGGGTCGACGATCCGATCTGTTCAGCATAAACTATGGTTAAGACCGGTATCGGAGGGATTTGGAGATGCGGTTTCTGATCAGCTTGATAGCGAGTGTTATGGTCGCCGGATGGGCGGCTGCGGTTGCCGAAACGCGGCTGGCGCTTGTGATCAATCAGACCGAATATACCGGGCAATTGTCGCGGGTGACGCTGGCCGACAGTGAGGCGAATGAGATTGCCTCCGCGCTGCGCCAGACCGGTTTTGAGGTGACGCGCAAGAGTAATCTAACCAAACGCGAGCTGGAACAGTCCCTCAACCGGTTCCGCGCTTCGGTGGAACTGGCTGGCCCGCAGGCAGTGGGCTTTATCTATTATACCGGCCATGGCGCGCAGCACCCCGCGACACAGGATAGCTATCTGCTGGGGATCAATGCAGAGATTAATGTCGCCTCTGATCTTGCCGTCTATGGCCTGGATATGGCGACGCAGCGCGATGGCTTTGCTGCCACCGGTGCGAAAGCGATCTTCATGGTGTTTGATGCCTGCCGGAACCTGCCGGGCATGGCCGGCTATAAGGCCAATACGAAGGGCCTGAACCGGGTTGAGGCCCGCGCGGACATGTTGATCGCCTATGCGACCGGGCTTGGCGATGTGGCCGAAGAGGGCGTTTATGCGCCGATCCTTGCTGAAGAGCTGCGCCAGGCTGGACGTACGGCCGAGTCGGCCTTTGCCGCGGCGCAGCGCCGGGTGGCCCGCCGGACCAATCGCAAACAGCTGCCATGGACCAATAACCTGCTTTATAATGAGATTTGTTTCGGCGGGTGCGAGGTGGAAACGGTTGTGCCGCCTGTGGCCGGCGTCACGAACCGCCTGTCACCGGAAGTGGCCCAGGCGACCTATGAAGACGGCGAGAATGATTATTATAATGGTGATTATACCAGCGCTATTCAGAAGTATCGCCTCGCTTGTGATAGCGGCTATGAGCCACGTGGCTGTACCGATCTCGGCTTTCTGTATGAGCTCGGCTATGGCGTGACGGCGGACTCCTACGCCGCGAATAGTTATTATCAGCGCGGCTGTGATGGCGGCAATTTCGTTGGGTGCTCAAACCTGGCGCTGAACCTGCGCGATGGCGACGGGATTGGCCAGGACCATCTCAGAGCCTTCGATCTGTTCAAGCGCGCCTGCGATGGCGGATATGCCCAAGCCTGTACCGATCTTGGCTATTCCTACGATGAAGGGCTTGGCGTGACGGTCAACTATTCAAAGGCGCTCGAGCTTTATCAGCAAGGCTGTGATGGCGGTAACCCGCTGGGCTGCACAAATATCGGCTTCATGTATGAGCAGGGCAATGGTGTGCAGCAGAACTTCAACACAGCGCGTGACTATTATGTTCAGGGCTGTGACGCCGGAAATGGTCTCGGGTGCAACAATCTCGGCTGGCTGTATGATGCAGGCAATGGCGTCGAGCTGGACGTGGTGGCGGCGCGGGAAAACTTTGAGCTGGCCTGCCAGTATGATGATGCCAATGGTTGCAGCTCGCTCGGCTACTATCTCTGGGAAGGTATTGGCGGCCCGGTCGATCGCCAGTCGGCGCCAGACTATATGCGCCGCGGCTGTAGCGGCGGCAATCAGTGGGGCTGTGACAAGCTGGACGGGTATGGCCTGCCGCGCGGTACCTGATCTCGCGCCTCAGATATAAAGACATGAAAAAGGGCCCGCAGGACGGGCCCTTTTGTTTTATGGGTTACCGGTCAAAAAGACCGCGTCAGGCGGGCTGTTTGCTGCGCGGCGCAGCGGCCTTGACGCCTGCATCGACATGGTCGGCATATTGCGCGAAATTATCGACGAACATGTCGGCGAGTTTCGCCGCCTGGATGTCGTAGGCCTCGCCATCGCTCCAGGTTGAACGCGGGTCGAGAATGGCGCTTTCGACACCGGCAAGCGCCACCGGCACCTCGAAACCAAAGGTCTCGTCGGTGCGATAGTCTGCCTTGAGCAGGGAGCCGTCAAGGGCGGCGTTCAGCAGAGCGCGCGTCGCCTTGATCGGCATACGGTGACCGGTGCCATAGGGCCCGCCCGTCCAGCCGGTTGAGACGAGCCAGCAATTGACGTCGTACTTCGCTATCAGCTCGCCCAGAAGCTGACCATATTCGGATGGATGGCGCGGCATGAAAGGCCCGCCAAAACAGGTCGAGAAGGTTGCCGTCGGCTCGGTCACGCCCTTTTCGGTGCCCGCCACTTTGGCAGTATAGCCCGACAGGAAGTGATACATGGCCTGCTCAGGCGTGAGCTTGGCAATGGGCGGCATAACGCCGAACGCATCGGCAGTGAGCATGATCAGGTTCTTTGGCTGACCACACCGGCCGGTGAGCGAGGCATTCTCGATCGCCGAAATCGGGTAGGCGCCGCGTGAATTCTCGGCGAGGGAGTTGTCGAAGAAATCAAGCTCGCGCGTCTCTGGATCCATCACGACATTTTCCAGAACCGTGCCCCACATGCTTGTCGTGGCGTAGATTTCCGGTTCGGCCTCTTGCGACAGATTGATCATCTTGGCGTAGCAACCGCCTTCAAAGTTAAACAGGCCGTTCTCCGACCAGCCATGTTCATCATCGCCGATCAGTGTGCGGCTGGCATCGGCGGACAGGGTTGTCTTGCCCGTTCCCGACAGGCCGAAGAAAATCGCCGCGTCGTTGTTCCCGCCATCATTGACTGAGCAGTGCATGGGCATAACGCCCTTGGTCGGCAGAATATAGTTCAGGATGGTGAAGACAGATTTCTTTGTTTCACCCGCATAGGACGTGCCGCCAATCAGAACGATTTTCTTGCTGAGGTTCACGGCGATCACCGTTTCAGAGACGGTGCCGTGCTTTGCCGGATCGGCGCGGAAGCTCGGGCTGTTAATGATCGTGAACTCGGACGTGAAGCCTTCATATTCCTCGGCGGTCGGGATGCGCAACAGGTGGCGAATGAAGAGCGAGTGCCAAGCATATTCGTTGACGATGCGCACGGGCAGGCGGTGATCAAGATCGGCGCCGCCAAACAATTCCTGCACGAAGAGGTCCTTGTCTTCGAGATGGGCTTTGAAGTCGTCCCAAAGCGCATCGAAGTGTGCCGGCGTCATTGAGGCGTTGTTGTCCCACCAGACAGTGTCTTCGGTGGCCTCGTCGCGAACAGTAAACTTGTCTTTGGCTGAGCGGCCGGTGTGCAAGCCTGTCTCAACGATCAGGGCGCCACCCTTTGCGACACGTGATTCGCCGTCCTGAACAGATTTTTCGTAGAGGCGCGATTCGTTCCAGTTCTTGAAAATCGATCGCGGATTAATACCGAGCCCTGCGAGCTCATCGGTCGTTACTGTCACTCTATTCTCCCCAATCATATGGTCGTGACCTAGCAAGTTCTGCGCCATTCCCGGCGCGCCTTGCGGTTTGAATCTGCGTAATGAAGCGGATTGCGGAGGCGATGACCAGCCTTTGACCGCATTAAATGCCATTGTCAGCGCTGTCGAAGACGCCGAGCCGCTTCAGGACGGAAAAAGCCGGCCCAGATTGGCTGGACCGGCTTGAACTTTTTGCTGTTTTTGCTCGCCGCCTAAAGCGACTTCACGATCTCTTCGACCATTTTCTTCGCGTCTGACAGCAGCATCATCGTGTTGTCGCGAAAGAATAGCTCGTTCTGGATACCGGCATAACCCGACCCCATGGAGCGTTTGATGAAAAGCACTGTGCCGGCATTTTCCACGTCGAGAACCGGCATGCCATAGATCGGGCTTGTTGTGTCTGTCTTCGCAGACGGGTTGGTGACATCATTGGCCCCGATTACAAAAGCAACTTCTGAATTGCGGAAATCGGAGTTGATGTCTTCAAGCTCGAATACTTCGTCATAAGGCACCTGCGCTTCGGCCAGCAGTACGTTCATATGCCCTGGCATACGGCCGGCCACCGGGTGGATGGCGTATTTCACCTCTACGCCCTCTTCCTTCAGCTTGTCGGCCATTTCCTTCAGCGCGTGCTGGGCTTGCGCGACCGCCATGCCGTAACCTGGCACAATGATCACCTTCGAGGCATTCTTCATAATGAAGGCGGCATCATCGGCCGAGCCACGCTTATAGGGGCGGTCTTCCTGTCCGCCGGCTGCGGCGGCTGCATCATCGCCGCCAAAGCCGCCCAGGATTACCGAAATGAAGCTTCGGTTCATGCCTTTACACATGATGTATGACAGGATTGCGCCGGATGAGCCGACGAGCGCGCCGGTTATGATCAGGGCAAAGTTTCCAAGGGTGAAACCGAGCGCCGCAGCGGCCCATCCTGAGTAGGAGTTTAGCATAGAAACGACGACAGGCATATCGGCGCCGCCAATCGGAATAATTAAAGTTATGCCTAGAATGAGCGCCAGAACCGTCAAGCTCCAGAATGCCCATGTCGCGCTGCCGCCACTTGCGACCAGAATCACGATGCAGCCGAAAATGCCGGCACCGATCAGGATGTTCAGCAAATGGCGCGCGGGCAACAGGATGGGCGCACCGGACATGTTTCCGTTGAGCTTGGCAAATGCGATCACCGAACCGGTAAAGGTCAGGGCGCCAATTGCAGAGCCAAGCGCTAGCTCAATCAGAGACGCGGTGGCAAGATTGCCGACGGTACCGATCCCGAAGCTGGCAGGCGCATAAAGCGCAGCGGCCGCGACGAGCACGGCGGCCATACCAACCAGAGAGTGAAAGGCAGCCACCAGCTGTGGCATATCCGTCATCGGGATGCGGCGTGCAATGAAGGCACCAATACCGCCGCCAATAACCGCGCCGGCGATAAGGATACCCCAGGTGGTGGCATCGAGCACATTCCAGGACAGTGCAAGCGTTGTGGCGACCGCAATGGTCATACCGATCATGCCATTGCGGTTACCTGCGCGAGACGTGGCCGGGCTGGACAGGCCGCGAAGGGCCAGGATGAAAAGGATACCCGCAACAAGATAGAGCAGCGGGGCCCAAACTGATTGGAACTGTTCCATATCGCTTAGTCCCCCTTCTTCTTATACATGGCCAGCATACGCTGGGTGACGAGGAACCCGCCGAAAATATTCACGCTGGCCAGGGCAACACCGATGCCGCCAAGGGCTTTGGCGACCCAGCCGCCTTCAAAAGCGCCGGACGCAGTCGCGGCAACAATGGCACCGACAATGATCACGGACGAAATGGCATTGGTCACAGCCATAAGCGGGGTGTGCAGGGCCGGGGTCACCGACCAGACGACATAATAGCCGACAAAGCAGGCCATCGCGAAGATCGCCGCGAGGTAGACGGTCACATTGGAGCCGGCTTCGCCCGCGGCGTGGGCTGGTAGCGCGAGTGCGCCGACCATAAGGGCAGTCAGGATGGCTTTTCTCATGAGGTCAGCCTTTCATTCACAGTCTCGCCGCCGCGCGTCAGGATCATCGCGGTGACGATTTCATCATCAGTTTCAAGGTTCAGGCTGCCATCCTCGGCTGTAATCAGCGGCAGGAAGGCAACGAGGTTCTTGGCGTAGAGCGCGCTGGCATCAGCAGGCAAATGCGCTGGCAGGTTCGTAAATCCGGCGACTTTGACGCCGGCAGCATCAACAATCTCATCCGGCTTGGACAATGGGCAATTGCCGCCGGCGCTGACCGCCATGTCGACCACGACAGACCCCGGGCGCATGGTTGAGACCATATCTTCGGTCACAAGAACCGGCGCCGGGCGACCCGGGATCAGCGCCGTGGTGACCACAATATCCTGTTTGGCAATGTGGCTGGCGGTCAGTTCAGCTTGTTTGGCCTGATACTCGGCCGACATCTGTTTGGCGTAACCGCCAGCTGTTTCAGCGGCTTTGAACTCTTCATCTTCGACCGCAATGAACTTTGCGCCGAGGGAGGCGACCTGTTCCTTCGCTGCGGGGCGCACATCTGTGGCGGTCACAACCGCGCCAAGGCGGCGGGCGGTCGCGATGGCCTGCAAGCCGGCTACACCGGCGCCCATAATGAAGACTTTCGCCGGGGCCACTGTGCCAGCAGCCGTCATCATCATCGGCATGGCGCGGCCATAAATGGTCGCGCCTTCGATCACCGCGCGATAACCGGCGAGGTTGGACTGGCTTGACAAAGCGTCCATCGACTGGGCGCGGGTAATGCGCGGGGTAAACTCCATCGAAAGCGATGTCAGCTTCTTGGCGTTAAGCGCGGCGGCATCAAGATTGAACGGATCCATCAGGCCAATGACCGCGAGCCCGTCCGGTAGTGCACTGATCTCGTCAGCCGAAGGGCCGCGGACTTTCAACAGAAGATCTGCGCCCTTGAGCGCAGCGTCGCGACTGGCTGCGATCTCTGCTCCGGCGTCTTTATATGCGTCATCGGTAAACCCAGCGGCCATGCCTGCCTGCGTTTCGATTGTCATCGAATGCCCAAGAGCGCTCAGCTTCGTCACCGACTCCGGTGTTGTCGCAACGCGCGCCTCCCCAGCACTCGTTTCCTTCAGAATTGCGAGTTTCATGCGGTGCTAATGGAAATTATTTCGCTTCTTGGCAAGTGTTCACTCGAGGAAAAGGTGGCCGCAGCCCGTCGGGCCCGCTGGCGCCCTACAGGATCACTCGGGTGTTTTGGTAACTGGCCGGCTCCAGATATAGACAAGCCCGATGATCAGCAGGCCCGCAATCAGCGCCGCGATCCAGACTTGATGGCGTGCAAACCAGAGGCTCGGCCCGCCAAAAATAAGCATGCCGATGGATGCTGCCCTTTTGGAGCGTCGATCCATCGTCCCGTATTCGACGAAGTTCTCGATTGTTTGGCCGAGAACGGGCTGGCGATAGATCCAGGCCTGACCACGCGGGCTTGAGCGGGCAAAGCAAACAGCAGCCAGGATCCAGAAAATTGTTGTCGGCCAGACCGGCAGGACGAGGCCGATACCGCCAAGCAGCAGGAACAGGCCGCCAAGGATGCGCAGAAGAACCATAGGGGCGGTCAGTATCATGGTTGATCTTCTCCACAAGTCAGAAACAAGGAGGCGACCAAAGCGTGTCAGCCTTGGTCGCCCGCGAAAGCGTGTACCCGGCGACAGGCGCCGCCGGGTATGATCGCGCGCCTAGGCGAGATCGAAACGATCAAGCATCATGACTTTGTCCCAGGCGGCGACAAAGTCATGCACGAACTTCTCTTCCGATCCGTTCTCGGCATAGACTTCCGCGATGGCGCGAAGCTGAGAGTTTGAGCCGAAGATCAGGTCAACCCTTGAGCCTGTCCATTTGACGGCGCCGCTGGCGTCTCGGCCTTCCAACAGGTTCTCGTCGCCGTCCGTTTTCGACCAGCTTGTGCCCATGTCGAGCAGGTTGACGAAAAAGTCGTTGGTCAGTGTGCCGGGACGATCGGTCAGAACGCCGGTCGGCGCCTGGCTGAAATTGGCATCAAGCACGCGCATGCCACCAATCAGAACCGTCATTTCAGGCGCGGTCAGCGTGAGCAGGTTGGCTTTGTCCAGCAGCATCTCTTCGGCGGAGACCCCGAGATTTTCGCCGACAAAATTGCGGAAACCGTCCTGTTTTGGCTCCAAGTAGGCAACAGAGTCGATTTCAGTCTGCTCCTGGCTCGCATCAGTGCGACCCGGTGCGAACGGGACGGTGACCGCGTGGCCGGCATCCTTGGCGGCCTTTTCGATGCCAGCCGCGCCGGCCAGAACGATCAGGTCAGCAAGCGAGACTTTCTTATTGCCGGACTGCGCGCCATTAAAATCGGCCTGGATCGCCTCGAGCGCGTCGAGCACACCGGCCAGTTTGGCTGGCTCGTTTGCCGCCCAGTCCTTTTGCGGCGCGAGACGAATGCGTGCGCCGTTGGCTCCGCCGCGTTTGTCGGAGTCGCGATAGGTTGACGCTGATGCCCAGGCGGTTGAGACCAGTTGCGAAACACTAAGACCTGATGCGAGTACTTTGTCTTTCAACGCGGCAATGTCGGCAGCGTCGACCAGATCGTGATCGACCGCAGGGACCGGGTCCTGCCAGATCAGTTCTTCGCTTGGCACTTCCTCACCAAGGTAGCGCACAACCGGGCCCATATCGCGGTGAAGCAGTTTGAACCAAGCACGGGCAAACGCGTCTGCGAACTCGTCCGGGTTTTCGTGGAAGCGCTTGGAAATCGGACCGTACGCCGGATCCATTTTGAGCGCCATGTCTGCTGTCGTCATCATGAGCGGTTCCGTGCTCGAGGCATCGTGCGCGGCCGGGGCCTGTTTGGCCTGAGATGCAGCTGTTGGTGTCCACTGATGCGCGCCAGCCGGGCTTTTGGTCAGTTCCCAGTCATAGCCAAACAGCACATCGAAATAGCTATTGTCCCATGTGGTCGGTGACGGTGTCCAGGCGCCTTCGATGCCGGATGTGATCGCATCTCCGCCCTTGCCTGAACCGTGTGTCGAGAGCCAGCCAAGGCCCTGGGCTTCAATCGGGGCACCTTCCGGTTCCGGACCGACATGCGCGGTGTCACCGGCGCCGTGCGCCTTACCGAATGTGTGGCCGCCGGCGACGAGCGCGACGGTTTCCTCATCATTCATCGCCATGCGCGCGAATGTATCGCGAATGTCATAGGCCGATTTCAGTGGGTCTGGATTGCCGTTAGGCCCTTCCGGATTGACATAGATCAGACCCATCTGAACCGCGCCGAGCGGGTTGGAGAGACTGCGCTCGCCTGTATAGCGTCCATCGCCGAGCCATTCGGTTTCTGGTCCCCAGTAGATATCGCCTTCCGGTTCCCAGATGTCCGGGCGGCCGCCGCCGAAGCCGAACGTCTTCAGGCCCATCGATTCAAGTGCGACATTGCCCGTCAGGATAAGCAGGTCGGCCCAAGAGATTGCCTTGCCGTACTTTTGCTTTATCGGCCAGAGAAGACGGCGGGCCTTGTCGAGATTGCCATTGTCCGGCCAGCTGTTGAGCGGTGCGAAGCGCTGAGCGCCTGTGCCGCCGCCGCCGCGCCCATCGGTGACGCGATACGTGCCGGCAGCATGCCATGTCATGCGAATAAAGAACGGACCATAGTGGCCATAGTCGGCCGGCCACCAGTCCTGGCTGTCGGTCATCAGGGCGGTCAGGTCAGCTTTGAGGGCTTTCAGGTCGAGGCCTTTGAACGCTTCAGCATAGTCAAAATCGGGATCCATTGGATCAACCAGATCAGAGTGCTGGTGAAGGATTTTCAGATTGAGCTGGTTAGGCCACCAGTCCGCATTGGACAGGGCACCTGTTGCGGTGTGCCTGTGTGCGTGGCCCATTACGGGGCATTTCATATCGTCAGCCATGCTGTTTCCTCTCAGGTGTGATGATTGTGCCGGTAGTTTGATTCGAAACCCTACTGTGTGAAGAAATTATCGCGTCTTCGGCCATCAATCCAATTGATAATAACGCTAGCAACCAAAGGTTTTGCCTATGCGTTCAGGCAACCTCGCCCGCCGCCGCTGCGCTGGCCCATGCCCACTGGAAATTATAGCCGCCAAGCCAGCCGGTCACGTCAATGCATTCGCCGATGAAATAGAGACCGGGCATGATCTTGCTTTCCATTGTGCGTGATGACAGCCCGTCTGTATCAACGCCGCCAGCGGTCACCTCCGCGGTGCGCCAACCCTCTGTTCCGGCAGGCCGCAATTGCCAGTCCCCCAGCGCTTTTGCCGCCGCCTCAAGCTGGCGGTTGGAGACCGACCCCAAGGGTGCGTCCGGGGCAGGCGCAAAGGCTGCGGCCAGGAAGGATGCCAGGCGGCTGGCAAATTGGGTGGAGAGTGCAGCGCTGAGCGTGAGCCGGGGCTGGGCGGATTTGAGATCAGTGAGCCAAGCGGCCGCGTTCTGACCGGGCAGCAGGTCAATGGAAACAGGCTCGCCCGCCCGCCAGTATGAAGAGGCCTGCAGGATGGCTGGCCCAGACAGGCCGCGATGGGTAAATAACATATTCTCAGCGAAGCCCGGGCCGGTTTCAGCTTTGGCTTGGACACTGGCGGCTATGCCTGACAAGCTGGCAAAGGCGGATTGATGATCGTCTGTAAATATGAGGGGGACCAGGGCAGGGCGCGGATCGACCACGGCATGGCCAAATTGTCGGGCGATATCATAGGCGAGCGAGGTCGCCCCCATTTTCGGGATGGACAGCCCGCCGGTTGCCACAATGAGATGCTCAGCGCGAATGTCGCCGCCGGACGTTGAGACGTGGAAAGCGTTTGCGGCGCGCGCAACGGTGTTGATCGTGGTTTCAAGCCGAAGGCCGCCGCCAGCCTGGTCAAGCTCATCAAGCAGCATTTTGATGACGGCGCCGCTCTTCTGATCGCAAAAAAGCTGCCCCAGCGTTTTCTCATGCCAGCTCAAGTTATGGTGTGCCATCAGAGTGCAAAAGTCCCAGGGCGTATAGCGGGCGAGCGCCGATTTGGCGAAGTGTGGATTGTTGGACAGGAAGGCGCTCGGGTTTGTGTCGAGATTGGTGAAGTTACAGCGACCGCCGCCGGAAATCCGCACTTTCTCGGCGGGTTTTCTGGCATGATCGATAACCAGTGTGCGCTGCCCCCGTGCGGCTGTTCGTGCCCCGCAGAACAGGCCGGCGGCACCCGCACCGAGAATGAGCGTATCAACCGCAACCGTCATTCGCGCGCAAACCTCCGAAAATTCTGTAATATCTTGAAATTGCCTCTATTGCGCCCTGTTGGCGGCAAGCCGAACGCATGTAAAGGTAAGACACACAATCAGGAGGGATCGACAATGCACCGACAGGCACTTGGGGTTCGCGGGACGCTGCTTGGGGTATTGGTATTCGCACTTTCAGCCTGCGGCAGCGGCACGGACGTGTCAGAGGTTCCCCCACCCGAAGAGACAGAAGGCACCGTTGTCGAGCGATCTCGCTCCGAGCAGGTGGCCGCTGACCGACGCGAGCGTGAACGTCAGCGCCTGGCGGCCAGAGGCGGCCAGTCGGACTTTGTCTATGCGCGCTATGAGCCCGATCTGACCGCCGACCAGCCACAAGCTTGTCTGGTTTTCTCGCAGGCGCTCGACCCGGCCGTCGACTATTCGGTGTATGTTGATTTCGATGGCGATGTGTCGCCGGCCTACAAGGTGGAAGGGCAACGCCTCTGCCTTGGTGGTTTGAGCTTTGCCTCAAGCTATGACGCGACCCTGCGCGAGGGTTTGCCGTCAGATGATGGCGCTTTGCTTGGCCGCGAAGAGACTGTCTCGATCAGCTTCGAAGATCGCCCGCCCTTTGTTGGCTTTAGCGGGTCCGGGATCATCCTGCCGCGCACCGATGCCGATGGGCTGGCCGTGGAGACAGTGAATGTGGATGCAGTGCGGATCAAAGTGTCTCGCGTGAACGATCGTGTCCTCGCTTTCAAATTGCTGACAAAGGGCCAGGAGGCGTCTGAAGGGCGATATGCCTACGTTTATGGCGACGAGAACCCGTCGGATGTCTCGTCTGAAATTTGGTCGGGCACCATGGCGATAGATTCTGTACGCAACGCGCCGGTCGTTACGGTGTTTCCGATCCAGGATGTGATCGATACGCTGCAGCCCGGCGCCTACTATGTCGAGATTTCCGACACGAAGGAACTTGGCCGATATGACGGCCCGCCGGCATCGGCCAAGCGCTGGATCATGCTGACGGATCTCGCGCTGACAGCCTATCGAAGCCAGAGCGGGCTCGACATCACGCTGCGCTCGCTTGAGGACGGGCGCGCCATGCCGAACACGAAGGTTCAGCTGATTGCATTCAACAATGAGGTCCTGGGCCAGTCCTCGACCGGCGTTGATGGCCGGGTCACGTTCAATCCGGAACTGCTGGCCGGGACCGGCAATCTTGCACCCAAGATCATCCTCGCCACCGGGCTGAAGGGCGATACTGCTGTCCTGGACCTGACCCGGGCCCCGGTGGATCTTTCTGAGCTCGATACGGGCGGGCGGATGACACCAGGCGACGTGGACGCCTATCTCTATACGGAGCGAGGCATCTACCGGCCGGGCGAGAGGGTGCATCTGACAGCGATGATGCGCGACCGGGCGGGCCGCGCCATTGATGGGCGGGCCGGGACGCTGATCACGTTTCGGCCAAATGGCATGGAGGCGGCGCGCGAGCGTTTTCTGACCGGTGAGGGCGGGGCCATCCAGCGGGATATTGAGCTGGCGCGCGATGCAGCCCGCGGCGTGTGGCGCACCGTGATCAAAATGGATGGCATGACCGGCAATGCGGGCAGCGTCAGCTATTCAGTTGAGGACTTTATCCCGCAACGGATTGCGGTGGAACTGGATACCGAGGACGCGCCCTTCCTGCCGGACGATGATGTGCGCACCGTGGATGTGGACAGTCGCTTCTTATACGGCGCTCCCGGGGCGGGTCTGACGGTGAACAGTCAGGTGCGTATCGAGCCTGATCCATCCCCGTTTGAAACCTGGGACGGGTATCGCTGGGGCGCGCATACAATCTATTTCAACGAACAAATTCTGCGACTTGATCCGCAAACAACTGATGGCGAGGGCAAGGCCACCTTGCGGGTCGCCCCGGGCCAGCGCGCGGCGGGCGCTGAGATTCCGCTTCGCCTGAATGCTGTTGTTAGCGTTCTTGAACCGGGTGGCCGCGCCGTTACCGAAAGTGTGCGGATACCGTATCGGCCAAACGCGCTGTATCTTGGCACCAAGCCCGATTACGACGGCCGTCTGGGGCGTGAGGATCGCGGTAATTTCAATGTCGCGCTGGTCAATGCCGGTGGTGAGGGCGTCGATCAGAGCTTTGACTGGCGGATCATTGCCGTTGACTACCACTATGATTGGTATCGCGAGGGCGACCGTTGGCGCTGGCGCCGATCGCGCACGGTGCGCACCGTCAATGAAGGGCGCGGCGAGACGGCCGAAGGCTTTGCGCAAGTGCCTGTGTCCGGTCTGGACTGGGGCGAGCATGAATTGATCGTCGATGCGGGTGATGGGCTGGTCGCCAGCCAGGACTTCTATATCGGCTGGGGCGGCAGCGTTTCGGATGACGGTGTCGAGGCGCCGGACCGGGTGCAGGTCTCCGTGACCGAGCAGAATGTCGTTTCCGGCCGCCCGGCCGCGATCACGATTGTCCCGCCCTATGATGGCGAGGCACAAATCGTTGTCGCGACAGACAAGGTTCTTTCGGTTGAAACCCGTCAGGTCTCAACCGAAGGCACCGAGCTTACGCTTGCCGTCAATGATGACTGGGGGGAGGGCGCCTATGTGATGGTCAATGTCTACACACAGCGTGACCCGGTCATCCAGTCGCGTCCACGCCGCGCGGTTGGCGTGACCTATGTGCCTGTCAGCGTTGAGACACGGACATTCGATGTCAGTATAGACGCGCCGGAGCTTGTCCGACCAAACCGGCCGGAAACGGTGACAGTCGAGCTTTCGGGCGGACCGCGGGAAAAGGCATTTGTGACGCTCGCCGCTGTCGATGAAGGTATTTTGCGCCTGACGAAATTTTCAAGCCCGGACCCGACCGACTGGTATTTCGGCAAGAAAGCGCTCGGCGTGTCGCTGTATGATGATTATGGCCGCCTCTTGGACCCTAATCTCGGCTTGCCGGCCGAGGTGCGCAGCGGCGGTGACCAACTAGGCGGCGAGGGTCTGTCAGTTGTGCCTGTCAAATCAATCGCCCTGTTTAGCGGCATTGTTAAAGTGGGGCGCGGCGGAAAGGCCGAAATTGCGTTCGAAACGCCCGACTTTAATGGCGAGCTTCGCCTGATGGCGGTGGCCTGGTCGGACACAGGGCTAGGCGCGGCAAGCCAGGCGATGACGGTGCGTGATCGCGCGCCATCAGACCTTATCCTGCCGCGATTTATGGCGCCCGGCGATGAGGCCGTTGCGACGGTGAGTATCGACAATATTGAGCTAGACGACGGCACGTTCGACACGGCGCTGACAACCGATGGTGTGATTGATGTTGTGGTCGAGGAGATCTCAACGACGATCCCGCAGTCGCAGCGCGCCGATCAGAGCCTGCGGTTCAGCGCCTCTGGCGCCGGTATCTCGACGATGAAACTGGATGTCAGCGGGCCGGACGGGTTCTCGGTCACGCGCGACTATCAGATTGAGACACGCTCGCCGTACCTGCCGGTGACACGGGTCAGTAAGGCCCTGATGCAGGAAGATGAAAGTTTCGCGCCGGACATGAGCCTGTTCGACGGGCTGATCCCCGGCACCGAGGCCATGACGTTGAGCTTTTCAGGGCTGCCGGTTGATCCTAATGCGCTGTATCATTCGCTGGCGCGTTATCCATATGGCTGCACTGAACAGACAACCAGCCGCGCGCTGCCGCTGATCTATTCAGAAAACCTCGTTGAGGAAGGCGCCGATGGGACCCGCCCCGGCGCGCGCGTTCAGGTTCAGGAGGCGGTAACGCGGGTCTTGAACCGGCAAAGTGGAAATGGCGCCTTTGGCCTTTGGCGCGAGGGTGATGGCAGTGCATCGCCCTGGCTCGGCGCTTACACAACAGATTTTATCTACCGTGCCAAACAGGCAGGCTATGAAGTTCCGCAGGCGGCGCTTGATCAGGCCTATCAGTCGATGCGAACGGTCGCTGAGGGCAATGCCTGGCGGGTCTATGGCTATGACACGGATGTCTATGAAGGCCGCTGGCATGATGACACCGAGAAGAAGCTGATGCAGCGCGCCGCGCCATATGCGCTCTATGTTCTGGCACGCGCGGGCAAGGCCGACATTTCCAGGCTTCGCTATCTGCATGACCGCGAATTGAGCGATATGCGCTCGCCGCTGGCACGTGCGCATCTGGCCGCCGCGCTGTCTTATATGGGCGATCGCAGCCGCGCGTTCAGCGCCTTCGATGCAGCAGAAGAGGCGCTCGGCTATGAAAATAGCGGTGATTATTACCAAACGCCGCTTCGCGATCTGGCCGGCGTGTTGGCTTTGGCCGCCGAAACCGGATTTACTGAACATGTCACCCGGTTGGCGGAGCAGCTGAGTGAGGATGTGCCGGAGCCAAATGAGCTGACAACGCAGGAAAAGGCATATCTTCTGCTCGCGGTCGGCAGCCTGTCGCAGGAGGATGGTCTTCGTCTGGATGTCGATGGGCTCGGGCGCGGCAACAATAATGACCGGCGCTACTTCCTGAGCGCGGATCAGGTCGAAAATGACGTGACCTTCCGCCTAAGACGTGGGTCCAGCCCGGTTTTTCGCACCGTCATGGTGACCGGATCACCTGAGACTGCACCGCCGCCAGCCTCGCGCGCGCTCTCGGTTTCTAAGGCGGTGCGCACATTGACAGGCGGTCAGGTGAATCTCTCTCGTGTGACACAGGGCGAGCAGTTTGTTGTCGTCTTGAGGCTGACACCACGTGAGCGACGCAATAATCCGGTGATTGTTGCAGATCTTCTGCCGGCCGGTTTTGAGATTGAAACGGTGCTTGGCTCATCTGATGGCCGCAGCGAGCGCGGCGGATTTGCGTGGATTGGCGACATAGACAATGCGCAAACA
>JBCCMX010000033.1:0-17596 GCA_039026135.1 Pseudomonadota bacterium
AGTCCAGACGCTTTGCCTGCGGTCAGGTTGCGCAAAGGTGTCGGTGTTGGGCAACCTGGCCCTGCATCGATCAATCTCGCCATCGTTTCACCTCCTCTATTTTGCTCAATATGAGCATTACTTGGTTGCGAAGATGCTACATTTCAAGGCCTGTGACCTATCGGATAAATCACTTCGCACCCTTATGCTTAGCATGAGCAAAAGGGTAATAAGCGAATGATTCGGGTTTGGCAAGCTCGTTGTCAGTTTTATGACGAAATTGTCGCAATCGGGCGCATGTCCACAGGTAAGGTTTTGTTAACCAAAAACTTCTTGCAATGGAACAAAGGGGGAATATAAAGGCTTAGAACACAAGGAGAACAAAATGCGTGAGATGAGTTTTCGGGGACAGTCTGGCCGAGCCTACAAGTTTACACAAATGGCCAAGGATGCGCCATGGGCGAGGGAAGTGGGGGTCGCTTTGTTCGCTGCACGGGGTCCGTTTGGCTGGCGCGTTGTAAAACTGACACGCTTGCGCGGCCGGGCCCATGATGTTCAACCGGTTTGGGCGTATGCTGATGCCGAACGTTTCGGCGCTTCAACTGTTTTTGTCGCAAGCGAAACAGACGCGGCGTGCCGGGCAAGCATGATGGCCGATCTTGAGGCTGGTCTCAGCCCGATTTGCGAAACGGTCTACGAAGACACGCGGCTTGCTGCCTAGCGCTCAATCTGCCCCTCATACCAGCGCTCGACATCCGTTTCGACGAGGAAGAAGGGCCGTGGGCCGCCATTGAGCAAGGTGTATCTGAAGTCGGCTGCATCAAATCTTGATGTTAAGACAGCGCGGGCGCGTTGTTCGAGAGAGCGAAACCGCCTCTGCCCGTGCAATCGGGCGCTTGCCTCACCGGGTCTTGAGGCAATCTGGGTCACGAGCTGGCGGTTTAAGTCTGCAGGCAGGCTTGTCGTTTCGGCCATGAACGCCATCGCTTCATCGAGCGACCATCTTTGTGTGTGAATGCCTGTGTCGACGGCTGCGAGTGCGGCTATAATCAGTTCGAACTTCGCCAGAAGATACACATCCTTAAGTGCAGGCGGTTCACCGCTCGCCTGGATTGAAAAGGCGGCGGCATAGGCTTCCCAGCCGAGCGCGAAGTCCGTGTTCTGGAATAGCAACCGCGCCGGTGATCGCTTGGCCGCTTCGTTCCAGCTTTCCAGATAGTCACGCAACGATGGCGCATTGAGCCGATTGAGATGATATGCCCGCCACCATTCGGGCCAGAGTGCGTCATCTTCCGGATTGGTCAGGATGAGGTTGGGCCGGCGGCCATCACGCGCGGCGGGAACGAGCCCTGAGCCGAAGTTCAGGCGGTGGGCGAGATCGGTTTGCCGCTGAGACAAGCCGACTGACCGCAAACCCGGGGCTGGCAGCGGCGTTGTCTCGTTACCCGGCTCGGACAAGGTTTCGACTTCTTCCTCAACGTGCGGTGCGAGTGCAGCGATTTGGTCTGCTTCCGTCAGCAGGATGGCGCTCGCGGCGCCGTCACCGTCCTCAGACAGCGGGGCGGGTATTCGGTCCACGATCGTTTCAAGCGCCGCCTGTCGATCGGCAATGACAGCCAGGTGCGCAAGATGCGGGTCCTCGCTTTCCAGAAGGCCGGGGCTGTGCCACGCTATCAGCGCGCGCCAGGTTTCGTATCCACTTGGCTGGCCGGACAGTCCGGGCAGTTGCGGGGCATCTTCAATCAGAGAAGCGACCGTCTGCGCCAGCGCGTCGTGCGCCGGCAGAATGCGTTGATCGATAATGTCGGTCGCTTGGGACAGAAACTGGTTCGCCGCCTGTCGGTCGATACGAGACGTGCTGGCGAGCAGGTTTTCGAAGGTAAAGGCGAGGCGCCCATATGTGTCGGCCTCTTCGAGGGCGTGGTTCAGCGACGCGGCGGTGTCTTCCAGCACCAGTTTGGGTGGCACATGCCCAACCGCGCTATCGGCAATCAATCGGCGGCGCGTATCATCATAAGCTCCGGCAATGGCGGTGAGGCGCGATAACCAGGCCTCTGCATCCTCCGCCGAGCTGACAGGCTGTTCGTAGCGCAGCAAGTAGGGGCCATCGCGCCAGATGCCGCTGACCGCGTCAATGCTGTAGGGATAGGCCTTAGCTGGACCAAGGCGCCCATGCCCGATCTGCTGCAGTATATTCAGCCT
This sequence comes from Pseudomonadota bacterium, assembly GCA_039026135.1. Taxonomy (GTDB): domain Bacteria; phylum Pseudomonadota; class Alphaproteobacteria; order Caulobacterales; family Hyphomonadaceae; genus Henriciella. The sequence goes on from JBCCMX010000033.1 coordinate 2,182, forward strand.
GTGTACGCCATCGCTCAACACCACCAGGTCGCGCGCCAGGGGGTGGCGAGACGGCATATCCGGGCTTTTCATAAGCCGCTTTAACAGATCGATACGGATAAGCCGGGCGCGCTCGAAACCTGCCTGTGAGTGGTCGTCGAGGCGCAAGGCGCTTCCTTGAGGCGCCATATTGGCCAGCCCGGTCAGGGTGGCGGTCTGAGGTGAGAGGCCGAGTTCTGTGCGCGTGACATCCTCCAAGATCGCTTCGGCTTCAACGAGTGTACGCCGATCAAGCTGCAGGCTCTCGCTATCATTTCCGCATGCCGACAGTATCGCCGCCATGACCGGAAAAGCGAGCCATCGCAAATGAACCATTGCAGGTTTCATGCGCTTATTTTGCCGCGATTTGCGAGGTAAAGTATGAAACTCTTGCAACAGCTGTCACTCCCGCATTCTTGCCGGTTGTCCGGCCGGTGCATATCCGTTAAACCGCGCCAAATCATTAATGGGAGCTACCCGTGGAAAATACCCAAACAGCGCAGTCTGCGCAACTGAGTGGCAACGTTCTTTTCTATAAAAACCCCCAGCCTCTATCGTCTGAGCAGCATGGCGGCCTAGGGGTCAAGAAGATTGACCAGCCTTTTGGCTTCCTGCGCGAAGCTCATGCAGTGCCTGTCACCGTGACAGAGTTTGGCATGGCATCAACGGCGTTCCCGATTATCTTTATCGGCGAAGAGCTCACGCCGCTGGTGGTTATGGGCGTTCGCCAGAACGAAAATCTGTTCGTCACGCCGAACGGGCAGACAGAAGCGGACTTCTATGTACCTGCTTTTGTTCGCCGTTATCCCTTTGTCTTTGCGAATGACGACAAAGCCGATCGGCTTTTGCTCTGTGTCGACCGCGATGCAGCCATGGTGTCGAACCAGCCTGACACGCCTTTCTTCAACGGCAATGAGCCGACAGAGTTCACCACAAATGCCATTGAATTCTGCAAGGAGTTCGAGCGCCAGCGTCGCGCCACAGTTGAGTTCACCAATATTCTCAAGCAAATGAATCTGTTCGAACAGAAGACAGTTGGCTTCCAGCCGCAAGGCGTTGATGGGAACCCTGTTGGTGAGCAGCAGAAGATCGCTGATTATTGGGCGGTCGATGAGGCCAAATTGAACGCGCTGAGCGATGAGCAGTTTGGTCAGTTGCGTGCGAATGGTGCCCTTGGCGCAATCTACGCGCACATCCTTTCTCTACTGAACTGGCAGCGCGTGATCCAGCGCGCCGTCGTCAAGGGGCAGCAGGGCGGTGCGGCTTAGTTCGCGCGAATAGACTGGATAAGATCAAAGGCGGCCATTTGCGCCGCCTTTTTTGTGGGTCACAAGCGCGCGAGGTGGTTTCACTTCTGGCGGGAATTCACATAAGACGGGCGCAAATGTCTTCGCGGAGTGCGCGCCCAATGCCTTTTTTTCGGCCCTTCATCATCGCCCTGGCTCTTTTAAGCGGCCTGTTTGGCATCTGCGCCTCCGCTCAGCCTGTTGATGGCGGCCATGCGCGCGTCGAGCTCGTCTCGGAACGCACTGCGGCCATGCCTGGCGAAACAGTGTGGTTCGGGCTCTCGTTCGAGCTTGACGATGGATGGCACATTTATTGGAAGAATGCAGGCGATGCCGGCATCCCACCGTCGATCAACTGGGCAGATGAGACGACCGTCCCGCCAGAGAATATCAACGCATTTTTGTGGCCAACGCCAGAGCTGCTGCCCGTCGTACCCGGCGAGATCATGGATTACGGCTATTCCGACCGGATTGTGCTGCCGTTTGCGGTGCGAATTCCGCAGGATGCAGATCAGCCAATCGTCTTTAAGGGCATAGCGGATTATCTGATTTGCGAGACGATCTGTATTCCGGAGTCTGTGCCGATCCAGCTGCGCCTCGCCGTGGGCGATGAGCCGTTTTCAGATGCCTATGGGGGCGGGCTGATTTCTGAAGCGATTGGGCAAGTCCCCCCGGCGTTTGAGGGCGAGGCCAGTCTGACCGAGCAGGGGAACGTGTGGACACTATCCTTACGCGGTGGACAATTGGCCGCCACGCGCGCACCGGCCAGACTGTTCCCGGCAGGTCATGAGATCGTGCATGCGGCTGAGCAGACGGTTCGCTATGGGCCAGAGGGCCTGCAAATTGATCTGGTGCCGGATGATGCTTTTCCGGGCGCACTGGCGGGAACGCTTGTTGCGGGTGATATCGCAGTCGACATCACAGCGCAGGCCGGACCTGTTTTACCCGGAACGCAAGGCACCGGTTTTGGCCCGCCTGTCAATCTTCCGCTCCTTGTCGGGCTGGCGCTGATTGGCGGGTTGATCTTGAATCTGATGCCGTGCGTGCTGCCCGTCTTGTCGATCAAGGCCTTTGGGATTGTCACCGCGAGCGCGCAGGGCGGTCAGGGTGAGGCGCGGGCGCATGGCCTCTGGTACACCGCCGGCGTGTTGGCGACATTTGCAGCCCTTGCCGTGGCCATTGTCAGCGTGCGGGCAGCGACCGGCATCTCGACATGGGGTTTCTGGTTGCAGAGCGCGCCTGTCGTCACCGCCCTTATTCTGATCGTCTTCTTGATCGGCTTATGGCTGCTCGGCATGTTTGAGCTGGGCAGTTCCGTCCAGAATGTGGGGTCGGGGCTTGCGGCCAGGCAGGGCTCTGCCGGCGCCTTTTTCACCGGTGTACTGGCCGCGATTGTTGGGGCCCCATGTACCGGGCCGTTTCTGGGCGCAGCGCTTGGCGCGATTATGGGTCGTCCGGCCATTGAGGTGTTTATCGTGCTGATCGCGATGGGGCTTGGCATGGCGTTGCCATTCCTCTTGATCAGTTTTGTGCCCAGCCTTCATCGCCGTCTGCCGAAGCCGGGTGTGTGGATGGATACGCTGAAACAGGTCTTTGCCTTCCCGATGTTCCTGACGGCTGCCTGGCTATTGTCGGTCCTTGGCGCCTTGGCCGGCTTCCGGGCGGCCGCAATGGTGGTGGCGGGCGCGGTGCTGATCGGGTTCGGTATCTGGGTCATTCGGTCGGCCGAGACGGGTGGGCGCGCCATTTTGATCGCGGTCGCCGGTTTGGTGTCGATTATTCCGATCTTCTGGCTAATGGGCGCCCTGTCAGCTGATTCCATAACCCTTGCGCCGCTGATCCAGGGCCTTGCCGGATTGCTTATATTGGTCGGGGCGATCTATCTGTTTGCGAAACTCCCCGCGATCCGCACGGGCCAGGTGGCCAAACTGCTTGGCGCGGCGGCGATTATTGTCGGCCTGTCCTGGCCTATGTTCGGAATGCGACCCGCTGTGGCTACAGATGCGGCCGTGTCGTCATACTCCTATGCGGTTGAAGCCTGGTCCGACGCGCGCGTGGCAGAGCTGCAGGCAGAGGGGCGTCCCATTTTCGTCGATTTTACCGCCGAATGGTGCGCGACGTGCCAGGCCAACAAGCTGCAGGCCCTGCGCACCGGTCCGGTGACGGAGGCCTTTCTTGCCGCCAATGTGGCATTTCTGGAAGCTGACTTCACGCGGCCCGATGCGGCAATTTCGGCGGCGCTCAAACAGCATAACCGGGCTGGCGTGCCGCTTTACCTTTGGTACGCACCTGGCGAGACTGAGCCTCAAATTTTACCGGAGATCTTATCTGTCGATTTGGTCACAAACCTTGTCGCACAAATCGGTTAGAATACGTATATAATAACGAAGCAGATGGAGCGCTTTATGATTGACCTGACGCGTAGGAATCTTGGTATCGCCACTGGTATGGCAAGCGCTGTGGCGCTGACAGCCGGTGCATTGATCAGTCTTTCGGCCGATGCGTCCCCAAACGCTGACCCGGGCGCTGTCGCGCCGGCTTTCACCGGTGTCACCAGCACCGGAGACACATTGAGCTTGTCTGAACTGGCGGGCAAGACGGTTGTTCTTGAATGGACAAATGATGGCTGTCCATTTGTGAAAAAGCACTATGCCGAACCTGTGCGCAATATGCAGACGCTTCAATCTGATGCGGCAGGTGATGATGTCGTTTGGGTGCAAGTGATCTCGTCGGCGCCGGGTAAACAGGGCTACACCGATGGACCGGGGGCGATCGCTTTGAACACGGCGCGCGGCGCTGAACCGGCCTATACGATCCTCGATCCGGAAGGGGTCATCGGGCGGGCCTACCGCGCCAAGACGACGCCGCATATGTTCGTGATCGAAGCCGACCAAACCATCGCCTATGCCGGCGCCATAGACTCCGTCCATTCGGCAAAGGTCGGCGACATTGATGGCGCGACGAATTACGTTGCCGACGCACTGGCATCAATTAAAGCGGGCGAGCCGGTCGAGATTGCCAGCGCGAAGCCATATGGGTGTTCAGTAAAATACTAGCTTCATGAATTGCTCGGCACGTTCTTCAGGTTCCAAATGGGCGTGCGCGCGACCATCCAGACAATCATAGCCGTCATGCCAAGGGCCGGGACGAGCGCGATCCGGTGCGGACCGAACACGTCAACGAGCCAGCCCATCAGCGCGGCTCCGATTGGCGCACCGGCCATGAAACCAAGCGAGTAGATGGATAAGACCCGGGCAAGCTGCTCCTTGGGCGCGGCATCCTGAACGATTGATCGGCTCATCGCGATGGAAACGCCGCCGGAAAGGCCCCAGACGAAAACAATGGTGAGAAAAACGGGGTGGGGCACCTTTGTGACCATTGGCAGGATGGCGAGCGATCCAATCAGTTGCGCAGTCAGCAGGACGCGGCCCTGTCGCTTAATGTTGCGTGACAGCGACAGCGCCACCGAAGACACAAACGCGCCAAGCCAGAAGGTTACAAACATATCCCGGATGCCATCGCCTGACAGGCCGTAAACATCCCGGTTCACAATTGGCAGGACGACGAGAAAGGCGCCAATCACGAAGACGCCGACGCCAAACATCAAGACGGTCATGGCCCAGAGCTTGGCGTCGCCCGTGACCACTTTGAAGCCTTCGCCAATGTCCCCGATGGCGCCGCCAAGCCCGGTGCGCCCGGTTTGGATCTTGCGCCCGCGGGCAAGAAAGAAGGCAATCACGGCGCCCAGCGCGACGATCGCCCCCTGCAGCGCCATCAGCGTCCAACTGGGGATGGGGCCGATGCCGAAACCGCCGAGCCAGTCGGGCATCTTTGTCATTTTATCGGCATAGCCGCCAAGCGTGAGACCGGTAATCTGAGCCGCGAACTGAGCAAGCGTGGCAAAGGCAATGCCTTGTTGCAGCGTGACACCCGAGCCAACGCGTACCCGGCGTTCAACCACTTCGTTCAAAATCGAGTCGCGTGCCGGCATCATGAAGGCGCCAACGGTGCCGAGCGCGAGCCCATAAGCGATCATGTAGGGATAGGTTAGCTGATCGCTTGCCAGTGCGAAGGCCAGTGCGAAGGCCGGCACGGCGGCCATTAGATGCAGGATCATCAAAAGGCTCTTGCCCGATGCCCGCTCGGCAACCACGCCGCCGAGAAGCAGAAAAATGACGGATGGGCCGGAGAGAGCAAGATTGGCAAGGCCAAGCTCAGTGCCACCAAGACCAAGCTTGTTGGTAATCAGATAGGGAAACAGAACCATTTGCAGGCCGAAAGCCACAAACCATGTGGCCTGGATGGCGAGATAGGCTGGCAGCTCGACATGCACGCCGCGCCGGGCCTTGCGGGCTAGCATAGACTGCGCCGTTGGCCAAAAGCTCGCGCCCGCGCTGAGCGCGGTCCCCATGCCGCTTACCGGAGAGCGCGCTTCGCCTGTCGGGTCTGACCCGTTCTGACTTTCCTCAGCGTCTGTGGCTTGTGTCATACTTGCCGCCTTTTTTTCGCCTGACTGTGTTTCCAATAAAGATGACGCGAATGCAAAACTTTCTGTGTGGTTTGAACAGCGCTTGGTGGCCGGTCTGCTGCATGGTAGAGACGAGGAACGTGTAGAGGGAGTATCCGGAATGAGACTTTTGCGCGATCTCGGCGGATGGGCCTTGGCCCTTTTCCTGATTTTCATGTTCGTGCAAGCGACGATCCACCCGCTGCCCAATCCACCGGCAGGCCAGGTTAAACTGCTTGATCTTGCCGGTGAGAATATCGTCTTCGCCACGATGGCGGCAAAGATGCAAATCCCACTGCTTGAGCCGACAGGGCGTGTTCTGGTGGCGATTTTGGAATTGGCGGCGGCGTTCTTACTGCTTGTTCCGGCATTTCGCCGCGTTGGCGCTATCCTGTCTTTTATCATTCTTGCGGGCGCCGTTGGTGCGCACCTGAGCCCGGACATACTTGGCCGCGAGGTTCCGCTGTCGCTGGACGGCATTCCGGCCGGCACAGATGGCGGGGCGCTGTTTGCGTTGGCGATCGCGATGCTGACCGCCAGCCTGTTGCTGATTGTCGTTCATCCAGGGCGCAAGCGCTACTGATCAAGTTGCGTCCGGTGATCACCGGAATATTAACCTGTTGATGTCTATACTGACCGCTAAATGGACAATTTGGCGGATGTTTCAATGACAGATCCTCAATCGACCCAGCCGGAATTGGCGTCGAGCCGCGCCCGTACAGCGCTCCTGCGCCGGCTTATTGACTATATCGCGATGCCGGCCTCCCGCGTGGCGCCCCAGGATCGCAGCATGGGCGGCGATATTCTTCTCGACATGTTGTTTCACGCTAGTGAGGAAGACCGTGCGCTTTGCGCGACGCGGCTCAAAGATACGCGCGAGGCCCCGCGCCGTGTCTTGCGCTACCTCGCGCAATGCAGTTTTGCCGTGGCCCAGCCTCTGCTTGAAAACAATGAGTCATTCGATGCCTCCGACCTCACACAAATTGTCGAACAGGTGACCCCTGAACATCGTCTGGCGATTGCCGGGCGCAAACGTGTGCCGTCGGCAGTTTGTGATCGGATGGTGGCGATTGGCGAAAATCATGTCCTTCGAGTGCTGATTGCCAATAAAGGTGCTGAGTTCTCCGAAACGGCGATGGATCGACTGGTCGATCTCTCGCGCGAAGATCTCAACTTCTGTAAAATGATCATCACGCGTGAAGAGCTGCGTCCGGCCCAGGCTATGGCGATGTTCTGGTGGTCCGATGCTGTGACGCGCAGGTCCATTCTGCAGCGTTTTGCCGCCAACCGTATTGAGATGATCGAAATGTGCTCTGACGTGTTCGCCATGGCGGCCGAGGAGGGGTGGAGCGATAGTGTCGCGCGAAAGGCGCTGCAGCTGATTGAACGTCGCCAGCGCAACCGCGCCGCGATCGATAAAAGCCCCTATGACAGCCTCGAGGATGCTGTCGATTCAGCCGAGTTGCAAGGTGTCACACCCGAACTTGGGCATGAGATTGGCTATCTTTCAGGTGTAAAGCCGATCACCGTCGAGAAAATTCTGAATGATCCAGGCGGCGAGGGCGTTGCGGTTCTTTGCAAGGCAACCGGCCTGAAGCGGGATTATCTCAAAAAGCTATGGGTGGCGTCAGGGCGCGAGCTGACAAAGCCTGATGGTTCGATCGCCCCGCAGTTCGATTATGTCCAGGAAACGTTCGATCTGCTGACGGTCGCCAAAGCGCAAACAACGCTGCGCTATTGGAACTGGTCACTCTCGTCGACCTACTCGCCCGGCCAGACAAATTCTGGCATCGACGAACGTGAAGCCAATGACGAGCAGACCTACTCGACATCCCGGCGCACGGCCCAGCTCGTTTTCGGCAACTAGAGCGGTTTTCTCACATCAAAGGCCGGTTTGATCTGGTCAAAGATGGATTCGCGCTATAATTCGGGTCCGGCACCTTGGGTAAACGCTGGAGCAACCGAGCACGTGGGCTATTATGTCGGTTTAATCGTCGCTTTGACGGGGCTTTGGCTGGGCCTGTCTGGCCTTTATAAAACGCTGATCTTGTCACTGGGCGCCGTGTCGATCGTGCTGTCTGTCATTCTGGCCTACCGCTTCGACATCCTTGACGCCGAATCCTCACCGTACGGAAAAATTGTTCGGATTGGTGGTTATTGGGTCTGGCTTGTTGGCGAGATTCTGAAGGCCAACTGGCTTGTCGTAAAAGCTGCCTTGAAAGCTGATCTCGATATCAATCCAAGCCTCGTAAAGGTTCGAACTCGCTGTGAGAGCGATCTTGCGCGCACAGTGTTTGCCAACTCCATCACGTTGACGCCCGGCACGGTGAGTATTCAAATCGAGCAGGACAAGGTGCTCGTGCACGCGCTTTATGAAGAGGAAGCCGGCCCGGATGCATTTCTTGAAATGGATCGCCGCGCCATGTCTGCTGTGGATGGGAGGGCGCGAGGATGATCGGTCTGGCTGGGCTCGCGCTTGTGCTTGCTATCTGCCTCGTCTTGATTCGCGCGCTGCGCGGCCCGACGCTTTACGACCGCGTTCTGGCGGTCAACGCGCTGGGGACAAAGATTGTTTTGCTGCTTGGCGTCATGGGTTTTCTGCTTGGCCGGCCCGATTTTCTTGATATCGCCGTGCTTTACGCGCTGATTAATTTTGTCGCGACGATCGCGATCTTGAAGTTCTTCCGCTACCGCTCTTTCCAGGTGTCGCTTATTCGTCGTCCCGGGGGGAGAAATGAGTGAAGTCCTGGACATTCTTTTGGTGGTAAAGCCAATCGTTGGCGCAGCGCTGTGTCTGGTAGGCGGGCTTCTGGCCGTGACCGGCGCAATCGGTATTCTGCGCTTCCCTGATCTTTATACGCGGCTGCACGCGGCCAGTATCACCGACACTGGCGCAGTTACGATTGCCGTGCTTGGTATGATGCTTTTGGCGCCTGACTTTTTTGTGGTCTTCAAACTGTTTGCGGTTTGGTTGTTTCTCTTTTTGACGGGGCCGACATCATCTCACGCGCTCGCCAATGCTGCTCATGTGGCCGGTATCGAGCCCTTGATCGGGCGAGAGGCGCTGGGCGAAAAAGAGGAGGCGGCACCATGAGCGGGTATGAGGGCGCCGATCTCGCCGTTGTCTTATTGAACATTACTCTATTGTCGATCCTGTTCATCGTGGCGGTCGCGATTGCACGACTGCGCAGCCTGTTTGCAATTGTGATGCTGTCTGGGATTTATTCGCTGGTGTCAGCGACATGGTTCGTGGCGCTTGATGCGGTAGACGTCGCCTTTACCGAGGCGGCGGTCGGCGCGGGCATTTCGACTGTGCTGTTCTTGAGTGCAATGCTGCTGACGTCGCGCACCGCCAAAGCCGAGCGCGGCGCGATGAAAATTATACCGTTGCTGGTCGTCATCGCCACTGGCGCGATCCTGGTCTACGCGACAATCGACCTTCCGCCCTTTGGTGACCCGACCTCACCGGCAAATACGCATGTGGGCGTTGAATATCTTGCCCGCACCCCCAGTGAGATTGCTATTCCAAACGTGGTGACAGCCGTTCTGGCAAGCTATCGCGGGTTTGATACGCTGGGTGAAGTGGGCGTTGTTTTCATGGCAGGGATTGCTGTCGTTCTTTTGCTTGGCTTTGGCGAGCGCTCGCTGGGCGCCAGCGTGAGGCAGGATGACTGGCGCGCAAGAGAGCGAGAGGGACAGGACGATGAATAGTGATCACCATGTCATTTTGCGCGTCGTTGCCAAGACATTAATCCCGATCATTGCGCTATTCGGCTTTTATGTTCAGTTCCACGGTGAATACAGCCCCGGCGGGGGCTTTCAGGCAGGCGTTATTCTGGCTGTCTGTGTTATTCTCTACTCGCTGATCTTCGGCATTACATCTGCCATGCAGGCCATTACGCCCGGCTTTTCGCGCGCCGTGGCGGGTTTCGGCTTTCTGCTCTATTCCGGCGTCGGTGTGTGGGCGATGATCAATGGCGGAAATTTCCTGGATTATGACGCCTTGTTCCGTGAGGAGCCGGGCGGACACCTTGGTCAGCATGTCGGCATTATTCTGATAGAGATTGGTGTTTTGATGGCTGTCGTCGGCTCTATGGTTTCGATCTTTTACGGCTTTGCGGGCCGGGTCAGCGAAATCCGCGACGAGGACTGGTAGTCATGATTGAGTTTGTTCTCGAGCGCGGAAATTACTGGGCCATTATCGGCTTGATGATGATCGGTCTCTATATTTCTTTCGCAGCAACAAATTTGATAAAGCGGCTTGTCGGCCTTGGATTATTTCAGACATCGATTGTCCTGTTCTATGTGTCCCTCTCGCGGATCGACGGCGGGACAGCGCCGATCCTTATCGGTAAGGATGCCTATGGCGGCGGACACGGCAAAAACCACGGAGAGGACGGCGCGCATGGCGCTGCGGGTAGCCATGATGGCGGACATGCCAGCGCCGACTATGCCAGTCAGACATTCGAACATGTCTATTCCAACCCCTTGCCACATGTTTTGATGCTGACGGCAATTGTGGTGGGTGTGGCGACGCTGTCGGTGGGTCTCGCCATAATCGTGCGTATTCGCGAGGCTTATGGCACGGTTGAGGCAGATGAAATTCGCGCGATGGATCTGGAAGTGGCGATCGCAGAGGCAGCCGATGAGCTGAATGAAGCGAGCGGGACCGGTAGCGTATGATCGAACTTATCAACTCCATAGTGCCTGCATCAATTGCCGCGCACGCGCCCGCGCTGCTGGTTGTTGTGCCTTTGCTGGCTGCGCCGCTTGCGGCCTTCCTGCCGAACGGTCGGCTGGCTTGGTTGCTGAGCATCATTGTGACGGGTGTGTCGCTGATGATGGCGATTATTCTGCTGGCGCAGGTGCGTTCCATCGAAGGCGGCGCCGTTATTTCTTACGCGATGGGCGGCTGGGCACCGCCGGCCGGCATTGAGTTTCGTATTGATGCGGTCAATTCGCTCGTCCTGCTCTTGGTCACCGCTATCGGGTTTTTGTGCTCTATCTTCGGCTTGCCCAGTATCGAGGTTGAGGTCCGCAAGGCCAAGCAGGCCATGTTCTTCGCCGCATATCTGATGTGCTTTATGGGCCTTTGCGGGGTAGCCGCCACGGGCGACGCATTCAACCTGTTTGTTTTCCTCGAGATCTCGTCAATTGCGACCTATGTTCTTGTGGCGTTGGGGGCCAATCGCGACCGGCGGGCTTTGCCAGCGGCCGCAAATTATCTTCTGGTCGGCACAATCGGCGCGTCTTTCTTTGTCGTCGGTGTCGGCTTTCTCTATGCGGCAACCGGCACGCTAAACATGGCTGAGCTCGCGCGGATGCTTCCTGCTGTGAGCGACAATACAGCGGTGTTTGCCGGCTATGCCTTCATCTTTGTGGGGCTCGGCCTGAAGGCGGCCATGTTCCCGCTGCACCAATGGCTGCCGAATGCCTATGCATATAGTCCGAGCTTTGTGACCACCTTCCTTGCGGCCACAGCGACGAAAGTGGCGATCTATGCGCTCGTGCGGTTCCTGTTCACGGTGTTCGGGCTTGAGTTCTCTTTCGAGGGCTCGACGCTGATCTGGATCTTGATGCCGATGGGCATCGCCGCGATGGTCGCGTGCTCGTTCCAGGCGGTGTTTCAGACAGATGTACGTCGCACGCTGGCTTATTCGTCCGTGGCGCAGGTTGGCTATATGCTTCTGGGCATCTCGCTCGGCACCGCTGCCGGCGTCTCGGCCGGTCTGCTTCACCTCGTTAATCATGCCTTGATAAAGGGCGCCTTGTTCATGGCCGTCGCCGGCATGGTGCTCAGCTATAAAGGCACGAGCCTCAACGATTTTCGCGGTCTTGGTCGCACGGCGCCGTGGACAATGACCGCCTTCGCGATTGCCGGTCTTTCTTTGATTGGTGTGCCGCTTACGGCGGGTTTCCAATCGAAATTCGCGCTCGTTCTGGCCCTGTTTGAGAGTGGCTGGTGGTGGGCGGCGATGATCGTCGTATTCACCAGCGTTCTGGCCGTGATGTATATGGGTCGCATTCTGGAAGGCGTGTTCTTCCGTGCGCCGCTGAACCCCAACAAGCCGCGCCGCGAGGCGCCTGCTCTGGTTCTCGTGCCGCTATGGATCCTGGCGCTGGCCAATCTCTGGGTCGGGGTGAATGCAGGATTTGTTGTTGGGCTTGCCAATGATGCGGCCGCCGCACTCTTCGTCGGAGGTGCCCGATGAGCGGCGATATGTTGATCACACTGGCTATGACCCTTCCGCTTGTCATCGCTGCGGGGATTTTCCTCGCCGGGCGCATACCGGATATTCGCGAAGGCGTGACGCTGCTTGGCGCAACATCCCTATTTATTGTCGCGGTCCTTATCGCACGGCAGGTCTCGGCTGGCGCGCCGCCAGAACTTTATCTTGGTGAGGCCGCGCCCGGACTTGAATTTGCGTTCAAGGCCGAGCCGCTGGGCGCCATGTTTGCCGTTGTGGCGAGCGGCCTTTGGATCGTCAACAGCCTGTATTCAATTGGCTATATGCGCGGCAATCGCGAGCGCAATCAGACTCGTTTCTATATGTGTTTTGCAATTGCGCTATGCGGGGCGATGGGCGTGGCGCTGGCCGGCAACCTGTTCACGCTGTTTGTTTTCTACGAAGTGCTGACACTATCGACGTATCCACTGGTGGCCCATAAGGGCGATGAAAATGCGCGGCGCGGTGCCCGGATCTATCTGATGACATTGCTGGGCACGTCGATTGGCTTGCTGCTGATCGCGGTCATCTGGACGGCGTCTCTGGCGGGCAGCCTTGACTTTGTGCCCGGTGGTCTGCTTGCGCAGGCCGAAAACGTGACACCGCTTGTCGCCAGCATTCTCTTGCTATTATTCGCCTTTGGCGTGGGTAAGGCCGCATTGATGCCGTTTCATTTCTGGCTGCCAAACGCGATGGTGGCGCCAACGCCGGTGTCTGCGCTTTTGCATGCTGTCGCCGTGGTGAAGGCCGGTGTGTTCACCATCTTGAAAGTCGGCGTCTACATCTTTGGCATCGACTTGCTGGTGTCCACGCCATCGCGTGAGTTCTTATTGGCGGTCGCCTGCTTCACCATTGTGGTGGCTTCACTGATTGCCATGACAAAGGATAATCTGAAGGCGCGGCTTGCCTATTCAACAGTCGCGCAGCTCGCTTATGTCACATGTGGTGTAATGCTTGCCGTGGAAGAGGGCATCCTGGGTAGCTCGCTTCAGATTGCGGCGCATGCGGTGGGCAAGATCACTTTGTTTATGTGTGCAGGCGCAATCTATGTCGCGACCGGTATGACGAATATCTCGCAGATGCGCGGCTTGGGGCAACGCATGCCTTTGGTCTTCATTGCCTTTTTTGTCGCCTCATTGTCGATTATCGGGATACCGCCGCTCGCGGGCGATTGGCCGAAGTATGAGCTCATGCAGGGCGCGATTGCCAGTGGATATGAATATGTGCCGATTATCCTGATTGTTTCCTCGCTGCTGAACATTGCCTATCTCCTGCCTATCCCGATCCTTGCCCTGATGCCTTTGCCGCATGGAGAGGAGCCGGCGCCTTATAAACGCGCTGGCGGTGCACCGATTTTCACTGTCGCCGCGCCGTGTTTTACAGCAATGCTGTGCTTCGTTCTGTTCTTTACAGTCGGCGGGTTGGGCGATTTTCTTAAACCCGCATGGGATGACCCAGCCCGGGTCGAACTTGCAGAAGGAGGCGCGCCATGACCGATCAGCCGACGCCTGAGCGCGATGCGAGTGGGCGATTTGTCAAACCGCCAACCCCGGACGCGCCGGTCACACCTGGCGACGACGATTCCGTTCATCCGATGTCAAAAACACTTTTCGGCTGGGTTGATGCGCCCGGCACGCCGACTTTCCTTCTGGCACTTGTTGTTGTCTCAGTGATCGGTCTGACTATCGCCGATTTCGTCATCGGCCGTCACGATTACTTTTCGTTTGCTGAGGTGGACTGGTTCTACGTCGCCTGGGGCTTTGGTGGCTTTAGCCTGGCTGTTCTGTCAGGATGGCCACTTGGTCGCCTGTTAAGGCGCAGCGAAGACTATTATGGTGAGGCTGAGACCAAGCCGTCCGACGTGGAGGACGGGGTATGAGCGCTCTGCTGAGCCATCTCAATCCGGGCCTCTTGCTTGTCCTGGTTGGCTTTTTTGGCTGCCTTGTACGGGTGCGGCGCGTCCGCCAGGCCTTGATGATCATTACGCCGATCCTGGCGATTGTCATGCTGGCGGCGGCCGACCGCGAAGTCGATCTCGCCACCGCGTCGGTTTTGGGTCTAGATCTGATCCTGTTTCGGGTGGACAGTCTGTCATTTGTCTTTGCGCTCGCTTTTCTCATCGCATCGCTGCTGAACGCGATTTACGCCCTGCATACGGATGATCCGCTGCAGGATGGGATGTCGCTTGCCTATGCGGGCTCGGCAGTGGCCGCATCCCTGGCGGGCGACTTGATGACCCTGTTTATCTTCTGGGAGATTACAGCGGTCACGTCTGTTTTCCTGATCCTTCGGGCTGGAACAAAGGCCGCTTATCAGGCTGCGATGCGATATCTGGTCGTGCAGATTTTGTCCGGTGTGCTGTTATTGGACGGCCTTGCCTATGTTTACGAAGCGTCCGGTACGCTGACCCTTACCGAGATTGGGCCGTTTGAGTCTTTCGATCAGCCTGGCGCGATTTTCATCTTTCTCGCTTTTGCCATCAAGGCAGCGTTCCCGTTCTTGCACAATTGGCTGCAGGATGCGTATCCGAAGGCGACTGTTGTCGGCGCGGTGGTATTGTCGGCCTTCACAACGAAGCTCGCCGTCTATGCATTCGCGCGTCTGTTTCCAGGTTTCGAGGTGCTGATCTGGATTGGTGCAGTGATGACGGTCTTCCCGGTCTTCTTCGCGGTGATCGAGAACGACCTGCGCAAGGTCCTGTCTTACTCATTGAATAACCAGCTCGGCTTCATGATTTGCGCGGTGGGTATTGGAACGCCGCTTGCACTGAACGGTGCGGCTGCGCATGCATTTGCCCACATCATCTATAAGGGGCTCTTGTTCATGAGCATGGGCGCGGTTCTCTACAGGACCGGGACGACCAAAGCGAGCGAGCTCGGCGGTCTGCACAAATCCATGCCGTTTACAACGCTGTTCTGTATTATAGGCGCCGTGTCGATTTCGGCCTTCCCGCTATTCTCCGGTTTCGTCGCTAAATCGCTGACCATGAGCGCTGTCGCCAAAGAAGGCTATATGGTCATCTGGCTGATGCTCTTGTTCGCTTCGGCCGGTGTGCTGGAGCATTCCGGAATCAAGATCCCGTATTTCACTTTCTTTGGCCATGATAGCGGCAAGCGGGTGAAGGAAGCGCCTTTCAATATGCTACTCGCGATGGCGCTCGCATCGTTCATTTGCATCGCGATTGGTCTTCCGGCCTTTGCGCCTGGCTTCGGATATAGTTGGCTCTACGGGTTCTTGCCTTACCCGGATGTGGCGGCAGACTATCAACCGTTCACGCTGGATCATATCATCACACAGATGCAATTGCTGATGGCTGCGGTCCTGGCCTTCATGCTCCTGAAGCGTTTCGGCCTCTATCCGCCAGAACGCCCTGGGAC